>CAYPVL010000009.1:21653-52273 GCA_964414165.1 uncultured Cognatiyoonia sp. | reverse complement strand
GACAACGGCAGGATGATCTTGGTGAAAATCTGGAAATCCGTGGCCCCGTCAACCTTGGCATTTTCGATAATGTCGCGCGGCAGGCCGACCATGTAGTTGCGCAACAAATAAATCGCGAGGGGCAAGCCAAAGCCCGTATGGGCCAGCCATGTGCCCAAATACCCCTTCCCGATCCCGATATCATTATGCAAAGACAGCAGCGGGATCAGCGCCAATTGCAAGGGCACAACCAGCAAGCCGACGACAGCCGCGATCAACAACGCGCGCCCCGGAAAATCCATCCACGCCAGCGCATAGGCCGCGAAGGCTGCAATCAGGATCGGGATGATCGTCGCTGGGATCACAACCGTGAGTGTGTTCAGGAACGCTTTGGCCATGCCTTCGGAATTGTCTTCATCGAAAAGCACGAAGTTATAGTTGTCGGTTGTAAAATCGGGCGGTGTCGTCGCCTCGATAAACAAGCGCTGCCCGCGCCCGCTGATCTGATCCGCGTCACCTTCCCAGACATACGCCCCATCGGCGTTCAGGGTGAACGTCTCTCCGTCACCCAGATCAGCCGTCTCGCCCAATTCAAAGGCGGCAAGGTTGCGGCTGGATGTGGCCCATTTGGCAAGCTCTCCGGGGATGTCGTCTTCGCCAAAGATATTGCCTTCGACCATAAAGCGCCCGTTGCCCAGATCAATCCGGTTGTCGTCCGGGTCTGCCGCGCGCAGTTGCAGGGTTTGTTCGGCAGGAAACATCGCGGACCACCAACCCGACGCGGTGATCTGATCACCGGTGCGGAAGGATGACACGAAAAGCCCCAGTGTCGGGAATAGCCAAAGCAAGACCAGCAACACGACCGAGATGTTCAGCGCCCAAACAACGATGGGCTTCTGTCCAGAAATGCCGTCCATTATTCTTCTCCCATTCGGTCGAGGGCCATCAGCGCATCTCCTTACGGGCGTTGTAGACATTCCAGACAAGGATCGGCGTCACCATCAGCATAATGATCATCGCCGCAGCCGACCCCACACCCCAATCGTTGGCGCGGAACAGTTTGTCATACATGTAATTGGCCAGAACCTGCGTCTGCCACTGGCCGTTGGTCATCGCAAACACGATGTCAAAGATCTTCAACACCGTCAGCGTGATCGTCGTCCAGACCACAACAATCGTGGGCATGATCTGCGGCACCTTGATCTTGAAGAAAATCTGAAAAGGATTGGCACCATCAACCACCGCTGCCTCGACAGTTTCTTCCGGAATGCCGCGCAGCGCCGCGCTTAAAATCACCATGGCAAAGCCGGTTTGAATCCAGATCAGGACGGCCATCAGGAAAAAGCTGTTCCAGAACGGGATTTGCAGCCACTGCTTGGGCGTTGTGCCGCCAAAAGTGAGGTAAAGATGGTTCAAAATCCCGATCTGCGCCACATCTTCGGGGCGGGCTTCATAGACCAGCTTAAAGATCACAGCCGCCCCAACAAATGAAATCGCCATGGGCATAAAGATGATTGATTTTGCAAAGCTGCCCCAGCGCAGCCGGTCGGTCAGCTGTGCGGCAAGCAGGCCAAAGGCCGTGGCTGCAGCCGGTACAACGACAAGCCACAGGACGTTATTGCGCATCGCCTCAAAGAACTTCGGCTCGGCGAACATTTTGGTGTAATTCTCAAAGCCAACGAAGGCGTATTGATTGCCGGGAAGCCTTTCAAGAAAGCTTAACCGCAGCGTCGCGACGACGGGATAGGCAAGGTACAGGCCAAGGGCCAGAATGGCGGGGAACAGGAAAATCCACGGGCGGATTTGATTGGCAAGGTTGATGTTGCGCCCGGCATTGACGCCTTTGGCGGGCAGCAGGACTTTGTCCATGAACTGATTGGCCCCGTAAAAGTAGCCGATACAGCCACCCACCCCGATGAAAATCGTCAAAAGCCCTTGTAATGCTGGATGCATGTCGTCTTCCCCCCGTCTGTCGCGATGAAACACGTGCGGCGATTAAGGCCCCGCCGAAGGGCAGGTTCGGACGGCGGACCGTCCGAACCGTAAGCATATCAGCTTACTTCAAGGCGTCCCAGCTATCCTGGATCGCGCTGCCAACTTCTTCGGCGCTTGCGCCACCGACATAGTCAACCATGCCTGTCCAGAACGTCCCGGCACCAATCGCGCCCGGCATCAGGTCAGACCCGTCAAAGCGGAAGGTTGTTGCGTTTTGGAGGATTTCACCCTGACCACGCAGCGTCGCATCCTTGTAGGCGTCCAGGTTCACACCCGCGTGTGGTGTCAGGAACCCGGTCTGCGCCATCATCACTTCGTGTGCGATGGGCTGCTGGAGGTACTCCATAAAGGCCATTGTCGCGTCCGAAGGATCAGTCACAGCCATCAGTGTTCCGCCACCCAAGACAGGATTGCCCAGATCCTTTTCAGCGAATGATGGGAAGTAGAAGAAGTCAGCATCTTCGCCAATCACAACATCTTCGGGCATGAAGGCCGGGATGAAAGACGCCTGCTTGTGCATGTAGCACTGCGCAGGTGACGTAAACAGGCCCGCAGGGCTGTCACGGAAGTCGGTTGACCCAACAGCAGCAGCACCGCCGGCAACCATATCATCATTTTTGGCGAACATGCCGAATGTTTCGATGGCTTCCAGAACCTTTGGATCATTGAACTTCAGATCATTGCTGACCCAAGCATCGTAATCCGCAGGGGATTGCGTGCGCAGCATGATGTCTTCAACCCAGTCTGTCGCTGGCCAACCTGTGGCCGGACCCGACCCCAGACCGATGCACCATGGTGTTTCACCATCTGCGATCATCTGCTCGGACAGGGCGATCAGATCTTCCATTGTTTCAGGAATTTCGTAACCCGCATCTTCAAAGTTCTCTGGCACATACCAGACCAGCGACTTTACGTTCACGTTGTAAAAGAAGCCATAGAACTGATCAGCGCCGGTCGCGTCAGCATATGTGCCCAGATCAACCCATGAGGACCCAGCCGCATAGTTGTCACCCACCCAAGCAGCCATATCCGGGCCCAGTGGCGTCAAAAGACCCTGCGCGGCCATGTTGGCGGCCAAACCGGGCTGTGGGAACACAGCGACGTTAGGGGCAGAGCCTGCCTCGGCGTCAATCACGATCTGCTGCTCAAACCCGTCAGAGCCTGTGTATGTGACTTCCGCGCCTGTGGCGTCGGTAAAATATGCGATGGCAGAGCGGAAGAAATCATCTTCCGGGGCAAGCCATGGACCAAAGACAGTCACGGTCTGGCCGCTGAGGTCAGGTGCGTTCGCAGCCCAATCATTATAGGCGTCCCAGCTAAAGGGCCCTTCACCGGGGGTGAACGCCAAATGGCCGTCCGCGTGTGCGTTGCTGGCCAGCAAAGCAACCGCTGCCGTGCAGGCATACAGTTTCATTTTCATAAGATATCCTCCCAAAAGCGGCCACCTTCGCGCCGCACCAAAAACTTCCCACGCCTTAGAATCACAACCAAAGCGCTTTGAAGATGCTCCAATTTCACTGATCCTATCCCCCCTGTCAACTCTCTTGTGGTGTTGCGAAAAAGATTGGATATTTTGGCGTTTCCCATTTAAGAAATGACATAACACATCAAACACAAAGGAAGCGCTATTGCTTTTCTACCCATTAAAAGCGCTTTAAATTAGGCCCACATGAACCTGAAAGAACTCTCAGAGAACCTTGGCCTAAGCCAAACCACTGTCAGCCGCGCGCTGAACGGATACCCCGAAGTGTCCGAGGCCACGCGGCTGCGCGTGCAATCTGCAGCGCAACAATTCAACTACACCCCCAGCACCCGCGCCAAAGGACTTGCGACCGGGCGTGCTTTGGCCATCGGTCACGTCATCCCGATGAATGCCAAGCACGAGATGGTGAACCCGATCTTTGGCGACTTCATTGCCGGGGCTGGCGAAACCTACGCGAAACACGGCTACGAAATGATCATCTCGATTGCTGATGATAGTACGCACGAAGAAACTGTCTACCGCGGCCTCAAGTCGCGCTGCGCGGTTGATGGCGTCGTCGTGCACGGCCCGCGCATGGATGATCAACGCATTCCGCTGTTGCAGGACATTGGCCTGCCCTTCGTCGTCCATGGGCGCGCCAGCGGGATCACAACGCCTTATGCGTGGCTTGATGTGAACAACCGGCGCGCGTTTCAGCGGGCCACAGATTTTCTGATTGACCTTGGGCATCGCCGGATTGCGCTGATCAACGGGATCGAAACGATGGATTTCGCCCATCGCCGCCGCGGCGGCTATGAAGAGGCGCTGCGTGCCCACAACATCCCGCTTGACCCAAAACTGTGCGCCAGCGACGAAATGACCGAAACCTTCGCCTTTCGCACAACGCAGCAGATGCTGGCGGCAGATGATGCCCCCACGGCA
Source organism: uncultured Cognatiyoonia sp. (assembly GCA_964414165.1). Lineage (GTDB taxonomy): Bacteria > Pseudomonadota > Alphaproteobacteria > Rhodobacterales > Rhodobacteraceae > Cognatiyoonia. The sequence continues at coordinate 47,895 of CAYPVL010000009.1, read as the reverse complement.
ATTGTCTGCGCCTCGATGATTTCGGCCCTTGGCGTGCGCCGCGCAATTGAAGACAAGGGGCTGGTGATGGGGCGTGATGTGTCGGTGATCACTCATGACGATAATCTGTCTTATCTGCAAAACGGCGAAGGCGTGCCGATCTTCACCGCGACCCGGTCATCGGTGCGCGATGCGGGGCGGTTGGTTGCGGATATGTTGATCCAACAGATCAAAACCCCGACAGCCCCACCCGTTCAAACCCTTCTTGAGGCCGAACTGACCGTCGGCCAATCCACCGGCCCTGCCCCTCAGCCCTGAAAGACCTCTTCCTATGACATTTTCGCGCAGTGACTTCCCGTCCGGCTTCCAATTCGGGGCCGCTACGGCTGCCTATCAAATCGAAGGCCACAGCTTTGGCGGGGCCGGATCAACCCATTGGGACACATTCGCAAAAGGCCCCGGCAACGTGGTGCGCGCCGAAGACGGGGCAATCGCCTGCGACCACTACCATCGCTTTGCCGAGGATCTTGATCTGCTCAAAGATGCCGGGATGGATGCCTACCGCTTTTCAACCTCATGGGCGCGGGTGCTGCCCGAAGGGCGCGGCACCCCCAATGCGCAAGGCCTTGATTTTTATGACCGGCTTGTCGATGCGATGTTAGCGCGGGGGTTAAAGCCCTACCAGACGCTTTATCACTGGGAAATGCCGTCAGCACTGGCCGATCTTGGCGGCTGGACCAACCCGGATGTGGCCAAGTGGTTCGCTGATTTCACCGAAACCATCACCAAGCGGATCGGCGACCGGGTGCACAGCATCGCGACATTGAATGAACCTTGGTGCGTTGCCTACCTGTCGCATCTGCTGGGGCATCATGCGCCGGGGCTGCGCGATATCCGTGCCGCAAGCCGGGCCATGCATCACACGATGAAAGCGCATGGTGCCGCGATGACCCGGCTGCGCGATATGGGCCAAAAGAACTGCGGGATCGTACTGAACTTTGATCACACCGAACCGCTGGATGACAGCGAACAAGCCGCGCGCGCCGCTGCCACAACGGATGCAACGCACAACCGCTGGTTCATTGAAGCCATCACCAAAGGCACCTACCCCGCCGAGGCGCTGGACGGGTTCGTGCCCCATATGCCCGAAGGCTGGGAAGACGACATGGCCGAAATCAGCCAGCCGATGGATTGGCTGGGGGTGAATTACTACACCCGCCACAAAGTCACCGGCGATGACACAGCGCCTTGGCCGCATGTGGCAGGCCAGGACGGTCCCGGCGAAAAGACGCAAATGGGCTGGGAAATCTATCCTGACGGGTTGCACAATTTCCTGGTGCGCCTGTCGCGGGATTATGTCGGGGACATGCCGATCTTTGTGACCGAAAATGGCATGGCATGGGATGACAGACTTGAAAACGGGGCCGTCTATGACCCCGTGCGCGAAAAGTTTGTTGCAGATCATATGCAGGCCACGTTGCGTGCGATCAAGGACGGGGCAAATGTGCAGGGTTTCTTCTATTGGTCCTTGCTTGATAATTATGAATGGGCTTTTGGCTATGAGAAACGCTTTGGTATTGTGCATGTGGATTTCGATACGTTAAAGCGCACACCCAAAGCATCTTACGACACACTGAAAGCCGCGCTTGCGCGCTAAGGAATCCTTATGACCTATCCTGCCCACACCCTTAGTCTTGTCGCGGATATCGGGGGCACGAATACGCGGGTTGCGCTGGCTGATGGGCAAAAGCTTTTGTCCGATAGCGTCCGGCGCTATGCCAATTCCGATTATCCGGGGCTTGAAACGGTGCTGCGCCGCTACATCGACGATGTGGGCGGCGTTGATCCAAAGGCGGCCTGTGTGGCCGTGGCGGGCCCCGTGCGCGAAGGGCGCGCGACATTGACCAATCTGGATTGGACGATTGATCGCGCAACGCTTGCGCGGGCCACCAAGGCCGAAACCGTTGCAATCCTGAATGATTTGCAGGCACAGGGGCACGCGCTGGGGCATTTGCCGGCCGAAAATATCCGCACCGTCGTCAGCGGGCCGGGCGGAAACGCCCATGCGGCGCGCCTCGTGATTGGTGTGGGCACAGGGTTTAATGCAGCGCCCGTGTTCAACACCTCTGACGGGCGGCTTGTGCCGCCATCAGAATCTGGGCACGCAAACCTGCCAATTCGCACCGCGCAGGAATTGCGCTTGTGTGAATATGTCTCAAGCGCGCACGGTTTCCCTGCGGTCGAGGATGTCCTGTCAGGCCGCGGACTTGAACGCGTCTATGGCTTCCTTGGCCAGGAAGTAAACGATCCGCGCGAAGCAAAAGCCGCCGACATCATGGCCGCCTGCGACAATGGCAGTGATCCCCGCGCGACCGAAGCTGCGCGCATTTTCACCCGGATCCTTGGGACGGTGGCCGGGAACCTGTCGCTGATCCAACTGCCATTTGGCGGGGTCTATCTGGTCGGCGGCGTCAGCCGGGCCTTCGGGCCACACCTTGGCCCGTTTGGGTTTGCCGAAGCGTTCCGCGACAAGGGCCGCTTTGCAGGCTTTATGGGCAATTTCGCAGTGCACATTGTCGAAGATGACTATGCCGCACTGACCGGATCAGCGGCACATTTGACCGAACTTCTGGGCTAGGGCCAGCCCCCGCAGGCGTCAGTGCAACTGCGCTTGTACGGTCATGGTAAGTTGGTTCAGCGAAAATGGCTTTGGCAAAAAGACCGAATTGGGGATGTGGTCGCTTTCGTTGTTAAACGCATCCTCGGCATAGCCCGACACAAAAACAACCTTGGTGTCCGGGCGGTGTTCCAGTGCTTCGCGCACCCATGTGGGGCCATCCTTACCGGGCATGATCACGTCGGTGACAAAGATATCAACCTCGAGTTCGGGATCAGCCAGCAGATCAAGCGCTGTTTCAGCGCAATCAGCTTCAAGAACCGTATAGCCCCGCAGACTGAGGGCACGTGCAGCAAAGGCACGCACCGGGGCCTCGTCCTCGACCAGAAGCACGACGCCATCACCATTGACCAATTCAGGCTCTGGTTCTTTGGGAAGTTGGGGCAAGCTGTCAGCAACAGGAAGGTTTTGGGATGGCAGGAAAAGCTGGAATTCGGTGCCACTGTTCACATCACTTTCCGCAAAAATAAAGCCACCAGTTTGTTTGACGATGCCATAAACAGTCGACAAACCAAGCCCCGTGCCTTCGCCCGTACGCTTTGTGGTATAGAACGGTTCAAAGATTTTCGGCAGTTTCTCGGGGGGAATGCCATGCCCTTCGTCAATGACCTTGAGGACGACATATTCCCCCGCAGGCACGACCGCGCGGTCGCGCACCAGTTCTTTATCAAGCACCTGATTTTCAGTAACAACGCGGATTTCGCCACCACCCGGCATCGCATCGCGGGCGTTCACGACAAGGTTCATCAACACCTGTTCAAGCTGGCGTTTATCAGCCTTGATCACGGCCAGTTCTGGGTCATGATCCAAAACAAGTGTCACCTTTTCACCCACCAGGCGGTTCAGCAAATGGGTCAGATCAGACAGCGTATCACGCAGGTCAATGCGTTCGGGTTGCAGGTTTTGCTTACGTGAGAAGGCTAGTAGTTGGCCCACAAGGCTGGCGGCACGGTTCGCGTTTTGGTGGATCTGGATCAGATCGCTATAGTCCTGATCCCCCTGATCATGGCGCAGCAACAACAGGTCGCAATGGCCTGAAATCGCTGTCAAAAGATTATTGAAATCATGCGCCACGCCGCCTGCAAGCTGCCCGATGGCCTGCATCTTCTGGCTTTGCACAAATTGCGCCTCAAGCGTTTTGAGTTCGGTCACATCATTGATCACAGCGATCAAATGCGTATCTTCGCCCCCGCGCGCAAGGTTCAGCGTGACCTGCACAAAAGTTTCCTGATTGGGCCCGCGCCCGCGCAGGAACTGTGACACATGCCCACCCTGCCCCGACAGCGCTTCGCGCACCCAGTCATTGATCGGACGGCCCAGCCCATCAAGGATGTCGGACACATTCATATTGTCCGTTTTCGTCACACTGAAAAGGCGGCGCGATTCACGGTTTGATGCTAGGATCGCACCTTTTTCACCGATCTTCAAAAGCGGAACGGGCAAATCCTCGATCGCATTCCACCCACCATTCAAGGCGCGCGGACCAGCGTCCGTTGTCTGGAGTGGTTTTTCAATCAGGTAATATTCACGCCGGCCTGCGCCGCTATCCACGATGCCAACGATGGCATCGACCGCCCCATCGGCGGTTTTCATGCGCACCGTGTCGCCCGTTTCAAGCGGGAGCGGGTCAAAGACGTCATTCAGTGATTTTGGCCGCCCGCCAAACACCTTTCGAAAGGCGTCATTCACAAATAGCACAGTATTCGTATTCCCAACGGTCATCATAGGCAGGGTAATCGTATCCGCCGCGCGTACCGCTTGATGGGCCACATCACCCCGGTCATCGACGCGCCAAAGATAGGCGGTTTCGCCAACCTGTACGACCGAAAGACGGAACTGACCATTGCGGGTGACCACGTCTTCTTTTGCGGCACCATCCCGAACGGCAATTGTTTGCAGGCGAAACAGGATCGCCTCGGGGTAGGCCAGAATTTTCCCAAAGACTTCAGAGAGATGGCTATCCTCAAAATCCCCAAAGCGGTTCGACGCGGCCGCATTACTAAAGCGAATATCGCCGTCCTGATCGGTCAGAAAAACCACATCCGCATCATGTTCAACCAGCGCCTGCACGGCCTGATCCACCATCTTTTGTTGCTTTTCAACGTAGGCCTGCGCGCGTTCTGCGGTGCGCTTTTGCATCACCTGAAACAGGGAAAGACCGCCAAGGCAGGTTGCGAAAATTAACAGTCCAAGCGAAATCAGCGGATCATCCATCACCACCCCAGTGCCAGCGCAAGCCAAGGCAATGCCGACAACGGCAAGCGGATGCGGACGGACCTTTTCGTGGGTCCGAAGGCCACGCGTCTGTTGATAGTCTGAATCCACTTTCGACCCCTTGATCACGTCCAGCAATCTCTAGCGCAAAAAGCGTTAATCGAGTGTTAATTGTCGACAAATTTCAATCTAGGGTTGTTTGACCAGAAAGCAACACAACAATAAAGAAACCATCATTATGCGGTGAAGGCATCAGTCGCAGCCTCTTAGTCACGTGCCATCCCGGATGCATGCCACAGAAGGCCGCAACCACCGCATCATTCTCGCAATCAAGGACCGAACAGGTCGCATAAACCAACCTGCCACCGGGCGCGACATGGCCAGCCCCATTTGCAAGAACGTCAAGCTGTAGATCATTGTAACCAAGTAACTTTTCTGCAGTCAGCCGCCACTTTGCATCAGGTGTGCGCCGCCATGTTCCACTGCCGCTGCACGGGGCATCGCACAAAACCACATCAAAGGGTGCCATTGCGTCAAGACCTTGGCGATCTGCTGTCGCCACGTCGACACCAGCCCGCGCTGCACGCACCGGAATATCCGCCATCCGGCCTGCGTTAATATCGTGGGCGGTCACCTGCGCGTCGTATAAATCGGCAAGCGCCAAGGCCTTGCCACCGCCACCTGCACAATAATCAAGCACGGTCGCACCCGGCGCGATATTAAGCGTCAGCATCGCCGCTTGCGATGCGGCATCCTGCAGCTCAACAAGCCCCTCCATATAGGCCGCAGATTGATGAACGCGCCGTTCGTTTTCAACAACTTCCAAGGCGGTCTTCACGTCAGGATGCGGCACGGCGACGATGCCATCCTCGGCCAGTCGCGCAATCGCTCCGGCACGGTCACTGCGGCGCTTGTTCACGCGCAGGCACACCGGCGCGCGGGATTGCTGTACTTTGGCACAGGCCGCAGCCTGCCCCCCCAAACTGGCCTGCCACATGGGCCAAAGCCAATCGGGGATATCGCAAGCGACCACATCTGTCATCGTTTGCGGATCAAGCCCCGCTTGCAATTCTGCATCTGACAGGGCCTCTGGTCCATAGCCCCCGGCCCCAAACACGGCGTCAGGCGCAATATTTTCGCGCCGCAACAATCCCAAAATCAACGCGCGCCCCGTTCTGCCGCCCCCAAGATGGGCAAGCGAGCGTTTGGCGCGCAGAACCTCATACACATGATCGCGGATCGCCGCCCGGTCCTTGGACCCGGCAAAGCGGTTGCCCCGTGCCCAAGCCGTCAGCGCCTTTTCGGCCACAGTGCCAGCTTGGATTGTATCCAGAACCTCAATCGCGGCGTTCAACCGCGCGGCGGGTGTCATCAACCAACCCGGTAGTTCGGGCTTTCGCGGGTGATCTGCACATCATGCACATGGCTTTCTTTCAGGCCCGCGCCCGTGATTTTGACGAAGGCTGCGTTCTTGCGCATCTCAGCCACGGTCGCATTGCCGGTATAGCCCATGGCCGCGCGCAAGCCGCCAACCAATTGATGCAGCACCGTATTGGCCGACCCTTTGTAGGGTACCTGTCCTTCGATCCCTTCGGGCACCAGTTTGTCGCTGGCGGCATCCTTTTGGAAATAGCGATCCGCAGATCCGCGCGCCATCGCCCCAAGGCTGCCCATACCGCGATAGGATTTGTAGGACCGGCCCTGATACAAGATCACCTCGCCGGGGCTTTCATCTGTGCCTGCGATCATCGACCCAACCATGGCGCAGGACGCGCCTGCTGCAATCGCCTTGGCAAAATCGCCTGAGAATTTGATCCCGCCATCCGCGATCACCGGCACGTCGCCCGCCGCCGTGGCACTGTCCATAATGGCGGTAAGCTGCGGCACGCCGACGCCAGCGACCATCCGCGTGGTACAGATTGAACCGGGTCCAATCCCGACCTTCACCGCATCCGCGCCCGCACCGATCAGCGCCTTCGCACCTTCGCCTGTGGCAACATTGCCTGCAACAACCTGCACTTCACCTGATAATTTCTTGGCCCGCTCAACCGCAATCGCGACACCCTCTGAATGCCCATGTGCGGTATCAACCACCAGCATATCAACGCCCGCATCAACCAAAGCCTCTGAGCGTTCAAAGCCCGCATCACCCACACCCGTCGCAGCCGCCACGCGCAAGCGCCCCAATGCGTCTTTGCAGGCCTGCGGGTTCAGCACAGCCTGTTCACTGTCTTTCAGGGTCAAAAGCCCCGTCAGCTTGCCCGCGCCATCTGTAATCAACAGCTTTTCAATGCGGCGGGCCTGCATCAATGACCGGGCTTCATCCAGATCGGCAGGCTCTTGCAGCATCGCAAGATTGTCCGATGTCATCATGACCGACACAGGCGTTGCATCATCCGTCGCAAAACGCATATCGCGGTTGGTCACGATGCCAACAACGCGCCCATCGGGGCCAACGACGGGAAAACCGGTGACGCGGTAGCGCTCCATCATATCTTTGGCATCCGCCAAAGTCTGATCCGGGGTCAGGGTGATCGGGTTGTAGACCGTTCCAGACACAAACCGCTTCACGCGGCGGATTTCCTGGGCTTGGGCATCCAGATCAAGGTTCTTGTGCACAACCCCCATACCGCCCGCCTGCGCCATGGCAATCGCCATGCGCGCCTCGGTTACGGTGTCCATGGCTGACGACAACAGCGGGATATTCATCGCAATGGACCGGGTCACAAATGTGCGTGTATCAGCCGTGGAGGGCAGCACAGCCGAGGCCGCAGGAACCAGCAAAACATCATCAAAGGTCAGGGCCTCGCGAATCTCCATGTGTCGTCTCCTTGGAGTGTCTCGTTTGGCACGTCGCTATCGCATGGTTCTGCGCTGTCCGAAAGGCCAAAGTCACCGGAACATGAGTTGTGCATACAACCAATGCAGCGCAATATAGGGCACGATGAACGAAACACGCCCAGACCTTGCCCCGCCACCATGGCGCAAAGCCTTGCCACGCCTTGCTTTGCGGCTTTGTGTGATTGTCGCCGCCGTCCTGCTGATACGCGGGATTTACATGGCGTTTCACGCATGGGTCGACACGCTGGATGTGGGCGCACAGGCCAGCGCGATGATTTGGCTGATCGCCTTGGGGCTTGTGGCTTACGCGCTACTGATCGCGGTTCCCTTTGTGCCCGCGGTCGAGATCGGGATCGCACTCATGGTGATGGAGGGGCCAAACGTCGCGCCTTTTGTTTATGCTGCGACAATCATCGGGCTTTATTTTGCGTTCTGGATCGGCGAACGCGTGTCGCTGGACTGGCTGCATCGCTTGTTCCGCGATCTGCATATGATCAAGGCCTGCATGCTGCTGGACACAATCCAGAAAGAACCGCGCGGCAAGCGGCTGGCCCAACTTGAAGACCGCCTGCCCCGCTGGCTGGCCCCATTTGCAACGCGCTATCGTTACGTCACAATCGCAGTCCTTCTCAGCGTACCGGGCAATTTCGCCATCGGCGGCGGTGGTGGCATTATGATGGTGGCGGGCGTCAGCCGGTTTTTCACCGGGGGCAAGATGTTTCTGACGCTTGTCATCGCTGTTCTGCCAATCCCGCTTTTGGTCTGGGTCTTTGGGGTGGATTTCTTTTCCTAAGGTCAGATGACGCTGCACATAATCATTATGACGCCTTCGGACCTTCCCTTTGGACAAGGGGCAGCTACACTTGGCACAGGCATCACAGGCACGTCTCATGAGCAACGACCCCCTTGTCATTTTCACCCCCTCCGGCAAGCGGGGGCACTTTCCTGTTGGAACCCCCATCCTGACGGCCGCGCGCCAGCTTGGGGTTGATCTGGATTCGGTTTGCGGCGGGCGTGGGATCTGTTCAAAATGCCAGATCACACCATCTTACGGCGAATTCTCAAAGCATGGAGTCACTGTCGCCGATGATGCGTTATCGCCCTGGAACGATGTCGAACAACGCTATGATGATATCCGGGGGCTGACCAAAGGGCGCCGCCTTGGCTGTCAGGCCACGGTGCAAGAGGATATCGTTGTCGATGTGCCCGCCGAAAGCCAAGTGCACCGCCAAGTCGTGCGCAAACGGGCCGAGGCGCGTGATATCGTCATGAACCCCTCTACACGGCTTTATTATGTCGAGGTTGAAGAACCTGACATGCACGACCCATCGGGCGATCTGGAACGGCTGATCAAAGCCTTGCGCGCCGATTGGGACCTTCCCGATCTTGAGGCCGATCTTGGCGTCCTCAAAGCGCTGCAACCCGCCCTGCGCAAAGGGGAATGGAAGGTCACCTGTGCTGTGCACCTTGGCGATGACACCTTCAGCCCGCGCATTATGCAGGTCTGGCCCGGCTACTATGACGGGTCAATCTACGGGCTGGCCATTGATCTGGGATCAACCACTATCGCTGCGCACTTGTGTGACTTGCAAACCGGCGAGGTTGTGGCCTCCTCCGGTGTGATGAACCCGCAAATCCGCTTTGGCGAAGACCTGATGAGCCGGGTCAGCTACTCCATGATGAACGCCTCTGGCGCAGATGAGATGACACGCGCTGTGCGCGAAGGGATGAACGCGCTGTTCGTTCAAATCGCATCCGAAGCCGAGATTGACCGCAATCTGATCGTGGATGCGGTTTTCGTGTGCAATCCGGTGATGCACCACCTTTTCCTTGGGATCGACCCGTTCGAACTTGGGCAAGCGCCTTTCGCGCTGGCCACGTCCGAGGCCTTGGCCCTGCGCGCAATCGAACTCGACCTGAACCTGCACCCCGCCGCACGCGTCTACATCCTGCCTTGTATCGCCGGACATGTCGGCGCAGATGCGGCGGCAGTCGCCCTGTCCGAGGCACCCGACAAATCCGAAGACCTCGTGCTTGTTGTGGACGTGGGCACCAACGCGGAAATCCTGCTGGGCAACAAAGACAAAGTGCTGGCCTGCTCGTCCCCCACAGGGCCAGCGTTCGAGGGCGCACAAATCTCAAGCGGTCAACGCGCCGCCCCCGGTGCGATTGAGCGGGTCGAAATCGACCCCGCCACGAAACTGCCCCGCTTTAAGGTGATCGGCTGCGACCTTTGGTCGGATGAGGACGGGTTCGCCGACCAAACCGCCCAAACCGGGATCACAGGCATCTGCGGATCAGGCATCATCGAAATGGTGGCCGAAATGCGCATGACCGGGATCGTGGACGGACCGGGGCTGATCGGATCGCCCGAACAAACAGGCAGCGCGAACTGCTTTCTGGACGGGCGGACCTATAGCTACCTTGTGCATGATGGCACAGCGACTGGCGGGCCGAAAATCACAGTGACCAACCGGGACATCCGGGAAATTCAAATGGCCAAGGCGGCGCTTTATTCCGGGGCACGCCTGCTGATGGACAAGTTCGGGGTCGATAAAGTCGACCGGGTTGTCCTCGCCGGGGCATTCGGTGCGCATATCTCACCTAAACACGCGATGGTGCTGGGGATGATCCCTGATGCACCGCTCGACAAGGTGACATCGGCTGGGAACGCGGCAGGGACAGGGGCACGGATTGCGCTCTTGAACCGGGACGCGCGGCGCGAGATCGAAACGACAGTGCATAATATCCACAAAATCGAAACCGCGATAGAGCCGCGCTTTCAAGAGCACTTCGTCAACGCCTCAGCCATTCCCAACGCCGTAGAGCCCTTCCCCATTCTGAACGCGCTCATAGATCTGCCAGTCCTGAACCATAACCAAGGTGGCGACGGGGGCGGTGGGCGCAGACGCAGGCGGCGGGGTTAGGCGACTGGACTTGAAAGGCAGCGCGTAAATCTGCCGGGTGCGGCCCAGATACATCGCCACAACAATGGCACTATAGAGGGTCAGCAAATACACCGGATAGGCCAGCAGAACCGGATCAAAACCGCGCACCGAAAAGACAGCACAGACCGACGCAAGCAGTAAAACCGTCCAAGACACGACGCATTCTGATTGCGGCGCGCAGTAGGCTTTGCGCACCGTCACAACCCCGCCCAGCAAACTGATCCCGATAGAAATCGCAATCGCATAGATCGCGGTCTCCATCTGGTACCACAGCGCCAAGCCGAAGGCGGCGCAGGCATACATGATCAGATTACGGGGCTGCAAAAACGCACCATACCCGCGCCAGATCGACAGGATGGACACGAAAATTGTACCGCCCACCTGCACCCCCACAAACCACATCGACGCCGTAGCACCTTCATAAAGTTGGCCTGCCAAAGACACCGATCCAAGAACGGACCAGACCAGCCATGTGGCGCGATCCGGGCGGGTTGCGCCGCAGAAAATACTGCGCACATAGGGATAAAACGCAACAACACTTAAAAGCCCTGCAACAAATCCATACAAGGCATGCGGAGAGGCAAAATATGCCGCAAACATCGTACTCAACATCAATCTCACCCACCTGTAAGCTGCCGAAAAATATGCGGCATGGGCATTTCAATTTATGGGGAACGACGTAGCACGCAGCGAAACGGGGCCAAAGTCAGGGAACCCTGACCTTTCGATCAAATCCGTCGTGTGGAACAGACCAAGGCGCGTGCCGTGACGCATTGGGCGTTAGCTCAGAAGAGCGTACAATGTACAAAATATGTCGAGGAAACGAAGATTGTGGGAAGAACGATTATTGGCCTACCCCGAAGTCTTTGTCAGCGCTCAGCTAACGGGGTAAACCAATGCACCCGTCATAGCTTAGCATCCGCTGTAATTTTTGTTGCCACTCGCAGTCAGTGTGTAAGTGCCCCCTCTCGGCCCCACAAAGCACGTCTGTGGCGGTCTATATGAAGATCGCTCGACCTCGATCAACCTGCGATACGAAGGGGATGCCTCAACAACAGAATAAGGTCCGGCGTCAAATTCCGCTGCGCCGATCGACATGAGCAGTGTCACTTGACGGTTCTCAATGGTTGTTTGCAAATCAGCCCCAGCAATGACTTGTTCCGCATTTTCACCGATAAAGCTTCCACTAAGCTGTCCTGAATATAAAGCACTTTGCCCTGTTATGCTTGTTTCGCCCAACATATCTGCAGAAAAAGTATTTTCGACGATTGTACCATTCGAAATATCGAGTGATCCAGATATACTTTGACCATTTTGTCCGCGAAAATTATAGGCGCTTCCCGAAACATTTTCAGTCGCTTCATCTTCAAAATCTACCTTCAAAAGTATCTCTGATAACGCGTTCGCGCCATTATTGATTGATGGTATTCCGCTTCCAGCAACGCGATATGTCGCAACACCTGCAAATGTTGCAGAGCCTTCAACCGGCATGTCCGCAACATCAGTAAGTTCAGTGGCGGCAGCGCCTGAAATAAGACTGTCGCTATTCTGCGAAAGAATGCTCAAAACTTCAGTATCAATTTCTTCGCGAGTAACTGATTCATTTACCTCTAAACTACAGGCGGCAGAAAATAGGATGACAAAACTACCAAAAATATTCTTCAATTTAATTTCCAATACAAAATAATAATTAAACAATGTAAACTCGGCATAGTCATAAAAGGCAATGACAAAATTTTGCAGGCTTTGCTTTCAAAGCCACTATCCCCACGCATGACACAGTGGCCTTCGCTCCGTGAAGTATCGATTGACGACTGATCAAGACCGACATAATCAGTGTGGTACTGCGGGTATGGTGAAAAGGTATCACGAAAGCTTCCCAAGCTTCAGTTACGAGTTCGATTCTCGTTACCCGCTCCAAATACTCCCACCATCGCAAAGCACACCGGGGAGACATCTCATGTCAGACATTCACCGCATCGACGCAGGCCAACGGATGAGCCAATGCGTCATCCATAACGGCATTGCCTATCTGGCAGGTCAGGTCGGGGCCGAGGGCGAAAGCGTCACGGCCCAAACCCAAGCGATCCTTGCCAAAATCGACGCGCTATTGGCCAAAGCGGGCACCGATAAAACCAAACTGCTGACCGCTCAAATCTGGTGCGCGGACATGGGCACGGATTTCGCGGATATGAACGCGGTCTGGGATGCATGGGTCGCGCCAGACTGCGCGCCTGCGCGCTGGACGGGCGAAGCCAAGCTGGCCACCACAGGCTATAAGGTCGAAATCATCGTCACCGCGGCGATATGATCCCCTACCTCACCCCGCTTGATGCCGCGCAACTGCGCAGCCAACATATCCCGGACCCTTGGGCCTACGGGATCGCGGATAAGGTGCGCTTTGGGGAAATCGACGTCCTCGGACACGTCAATAACGCCGCCTACCTGCGCTGGTTCGAAAATCTGCGCATCCAATACTTCCGCGACTACGGGCTGTTCGACTACACCGGCGCGCCGCCCAAACTGGTGCTGCGCGGCCTCAGCCTTGCATTCCTGAAAGAGGTCAAGCTGAACAGCGACTACATCCTGACCGGGCGCACGGTGGCAATGCGCACAAGCAGCTTCACGATGCACTACGGGGTCTGGGTCGACGGGCAACTGACCACAACGGGCGACGCCGTGATCGTTTCACTGAACGAGGACAACAGCAAAAGGCCCCTGTCTGACAAAATCCGCCAAACGCTCATCACCCGCGATGGCGCGAAAGAAACCTAAGCGCCCCGGCACGAAAAAAGCGCCAACCCAAACCATCTCTTTGGTTTTGAAATATCCCGGGGGAGGCGCAGCCGGGGGCAGCGCCCCCTCTCAACAAGCAAACCCGCACGAACGCCTGAAACAGCACGTCGGGTGGATTTCAATCCACCTACACCCCGTGGGTCTGCAAAAACGTGACCAAGCCAGCGGTTGATCCGTCTTTACCGGCCGCATCCGCAGCCCCTTCAACAACAGGCTGCAAAGCGGTGGCCAATTCCTTGCCCAACTCAACACCCCATTGATCATAGGAATTGATGCCCAAGATCACGCCCTCAACGAACACACGATGTTCATACAAAGCAATGATCTGACCCAAAACAAACGGGGTCAGCTGCGGATAGGCCAAGGTTATCGAGGGGCGATTGCCCGGAAACACGCGGTGGCGGGCCTGACGTTCAAGTTCGGCCCCTTCAAACTTATCCGCGACCTTGCTGCGGGCTTCATCCAGATCACGGCCCTTCATCAATGCCTCGGACTGGGCCAGACAATTGGCAACCAGCAATTGGTGCTGATGGTGCAACGCATCCTCGTGCCCACGGGCAGCGACCAGAAATTCACAAGGGACAACGCGGGTGCCCTGATGGATCAACTGATAGAACGCATGCTGGCCATTTGTGCCCGGCTCGCCCCAGACAACAGGGCCGGAATGATAGGGCAAATCCGCCCCATCCATGCTGACACCCTTGCCGTTACTTTCCATTTCAAGTTGTTGAAGATAGGCCGGTAAGCGGCTGAGATTGTTATCATAAGGCAGAACAGCGCGGGTCGCGTGGCCGCAAACCTGATTGTGCCAAAGACCGATCAAAGCCAGCATCACAGGCAAATTCTCAACCGGGTCAGCGGCGCGGAAATGCACATCCATCGCCTGCCCACCGCGCAGGAATGCATCAAAGGCATCCGGGCCAATGGCGATCATCACAGACAGACCAATCGGGCCCCACATGGAATAACGCCCGCCAACCCAATCTTCAAAACCAAAGATACGCTGCGGGGCAATGCCGAAATCAGCCGTTTTATCTTCGGCTGTGGACAGGGCCGCAAACTGCGCCGCAGGTTCGGCCACCACGTCGCCCATCCACGCTTTTGCGGTGCGTGCGTTGGTCATGGTCTCAATCGTGGTAAAGGTCTTGGAGGCAACAATCACCAGCGTCGTCGCCGGATCACATTTGCGCAAAACGCCAGCAATATCAGCGGGATCGACATTGCTGACAAAGTGGCAGCGCGGCCCATCGTGATAAGGGGCAAGGGCCAAAGCGGCCATAGCCGGACCAAGGTCAGAGCCACCAATCCCGATGTTCACAACATCCCTAATCTTGCCACCCTGCCCCTGAAACGTACCATCACGGACGGATTTAGCGAATTGGCGCATTTCATTCAGGGTCGCGCGCACACCTTCGGTCACATCCGCACCGTCCACCATCACCGGGTCGCCATCAAGATTTCGCAAGGCCGTATGCAACACGGCGCGATCCTCGGTTTCATTGATCGGGGCACCGGTAAACATCGCCTCGCGCTTGGCGGCAAAGCCCACGCGGTCCAGCAGATCAATCAGCAACTGACGGCCATCTTCATCGATATTCGTCTTGGCATAATCCAGACGCATATCCCCGGCCTGTGCGGCAAACGCCTGCGCCCTCGCGGTATCCACCATCGTCTCAAAGCGGCGGTCTTTCACGGTCTCAAAATGGGTCTTCAGATCATCAAATAACATTCTTTACGCCTCCGCCCAATGCACTGTTGTGCCCGCTAAAATTGCAGCCACAGGGGCCTGCTCTGGGGGCAGATTGCGCGCCGCTTCCAATGCAGCACGCTTTTCGGCCCCGATGATCACGATATGCCGGGACATCGCGCCGTTGATCACATCCGCCGATAGGGTGATGCGCGGCTCTGGCGCGCCGGGGGCGCGCATGGCGACCAAACGATCAGTGCCGTTCAACGCCAGATCAAGTTGGTCTGCACCAGGAAAGATGCTGGCTGTGTGCATATCCGCGCCCATCCCCAGCAACATCACCGACACCGGCAGCTGTGCCTCAAGGTCAGCGGCCAGTTCCGGCAGCTTATCTTCGGGGTTCGGGGCATCGCCGTAAAGCGGCACATAATGTGCGGCAGCTGCGCGGTTCGTGAACAAACGCTCGCGTAAAAGGCGGGTGTTGGACCGCGCGGATGTTTCAGGCACCCAGCGTTCATCCGTGAGCATGATATGCACGCGCGCCCAATCCAGATCAGCGGCACACAGTGCATCAAAGATCGGGCCCGGCGTCGTGCCACCGGGCACAGCCAGCGACGCGCTTTGATGGGTGAGAAGCGTATTCTCAAGCTCTCCGGCGATGACATTCGCCAGATCGACCATCATCATATCGCTGTCCGGGTATTCCACGAATTGCATGGGCTTATCCTTTAATATCACGCCATTTTCGGTCATCGCGATGCAATAGCATCATGGCATCCTCCGGGCCAGCCGACCCCGGCTCATAAAGCTTGGGCACATCATGGCGACCCTCCCAGCCTTCAATCAGCGGATCGGTCCAGGCCCAAGCAGCCTCGACCTCATCGCCGCGCATGAACAGCGTCTGGTTGCCCCGGATCACATCCATGATCAAGCGCTCATAGGCATCCGTGACCTCAACATCGCTATCGCCCAATGCCTCGGCAAAGGTCATGTCCAAAGGCACATCGACCAGACGCATACCGCCGGGACCGGGTTCCTTGATTGTGACCTGCAAATCCATGCCCTCATTGGGCTGAAGGCGGATCGACAGAATGTTACGATGCGGGTTGTCATTCTCGGCAAAGATCGAATGTCCGATCTCTTTGAACACCACCGTAATCTCGGAACTGCGGGCTTTCAGCATCTTGCCCGTGCGCAGATAGAAGGGCACGCCCGACCAACGCCAATTGGCGATATGGCACTTCATCGCGATAAAGCTTTCGGTAAAGCTGCGGGGGTTTTCGGCATGGGTGCGGTAGGATTCACTTTCCTTGCCGGCATCATACTGGCCGCGCACGATATGATGCGGCGCAACCGGTTCCAACGCGCGGATAACTTTAAGCTTTTCATCACGCACGGCATCCGCACCAAACTGGCTGGGGGGTTCCATCGCGATCAGACACAAAAGCTGCATCAAATGGTTCTGGACCATGTCGCGCATCGCACCCGAACGATCATAGTAGGCACCGCGCCCTGCGACACTTACGGTCTCGGCCACAGTAATCTGAATATGGTCGACGTAGTGATTGTTCCAAAGCGGCTCGAACAGGATGTTGCCAAAGCGGACAGCCATCAGGTTCTGCACCGTTTCTTTGCCCAGATAGTGATCAATGCGGTAAATCTGATCCTCGCGGAAGTGATCGGCAAGGGTATTGTTCAAGGCTTGGGCCGATTCCAGATCGCGACCAAATGGCTTTTCGACTACAATGCGGCTTTTGTCGTTGGAAATACCATGTTGGTGCAAACGCTCTGCCAGATCACCAAACAGGGATGGACCAACGGAAAAATAGAAGGCTTGCACAACATCTTTGCGGACAAGCTTGGCCAAGGCGGGCCACCCGCCCTCGCCTTTGGCATCAATGGATACATATTCCAAACGCTTCAAAAAGGCGGCAAGGCCCTTGGCGTCTTCTTTTTCAGCACCGCCAAATTCGGCAATCGCCTCGGAAATCATGTCGCGATAACCGCCAGCGTCCAACTCAGAACGGGCAGCGCCGATGATACGGCTTTCGGGCGGCATCTGTCCGGACAAAAACCGGCGAAACAGCCCCGGCAAGATCTTGCGGCGGGCCAAATCGCCGGTCCCCCCAAAGATCACAAGATCAAATGTGTCGACTGGAATGACGCGAGCAACCATATCAAAGCCCCTTCGTTAGCGCTAACGCCGCCTATCTAGCAGACCGCACCAATTAGTCTAGAGACAAGCCCACCTATTTCCAACGCACGCGGTCAAAATTACAGGCGCATCCCCCAACATCTCTTTGGTTTTCAAATATCCCCGCCAAAGGCGCCGCCCTAAGCCTCTAACTCTGCATCCCAATATAAGAAATCCATCCAGCTTTCGTGCAGATGGTTGGGCGGAAACTTGCGGCCTTTGTTCATCAGTTCGGCAGGTTCAGGCTGGCCGGGCGTGCGGCGCAGATGCATGCTGGTCTGGCGCAACAGCTTGCTGCCTTTCTTCAGGTTACACGGGCTACAGGCTGCGACGACATTATCCCAAGACGTAATCCCACCCTTGGCACGGGGGACCACATGATCAAATGTCAGATCACCGCGGGCCCCGCAGTACTGGCAGCAAAACTCATCGCGCAGGAACAGGTTAAAGCGGGTAAAAGCGACGCGCTTTTGCGGGCGCACATAATCCTTCAACACGACCACGGAAGGAATACGGATCGTGGTCGAGGGGCTATGCACCACCTCATCATACTCGCTCACGATATCCACCCGGTCGAGCCAGGCGGCCTTCACCGCATCCTGCCAGGGCCAAAGCGATAAAGGGTAATAAGACAACGGACGATAGTCCGCATTCAGAACAAGGGCTGGAAAATGCTTTAACGCCCCGGGTTCACGTACAAAATCAGATCGAAAGTCGCCGTCCATCGTCAAAAAGTCCCTCACTCTGTCGCCAGCAAGGCATCAGAGCGGGAGCCCCGCTCCGGCCGCTAAGTGGGACTATATCTGGTGGTTGGCAAAGGGCAATCGGGAATTTTCAGGCCATATGTCGCATGGGATCTGGGATCGCTGAAAGTCGCCCGCATTCAGAGGATGGCGCGAAGCAAAGCGGCCAAATCATACTTTCACGCTGATAGCGTGGAAGGTCTGCTATGCGGACAAGGCGCCCTTTCGCTGCGGATGCGCCAAGGTCGGCTTTGGGGGTTTGGCCTGCGTCAAAAACGGTCGTTTTTGTCACAGGCGTTACTGACATTGGAATCGTTGGAAAGTCTTGTGCCACAAACCCTTGGCAAAACTGCTTTTGATTTTGTCACGGTTTTGGCCGGAGCCTGAGAAGCGGATATTGGTGCACAGTGCAGCAACCGGTAAAGACGGCTCACAGCCGACCTGAGCCGCGCTCTGCGCAAAGCTCCACTACATCCTGCCTTGCCCAGTCAACAAAAGCCCTACTCTGGCCACTCACCCCATCCCCAACCGGTCCCGCATGAACGCAAGTGCCACCTGCAGCCCATCCGGCGCGATCCCGTGGCCTGTGCCTTTCATCACATGGGCGAACACCTCTTTCCAACCAGCACCCTGCAAGGCCTCAACGGCTTGGGGCAGCGACTGGGGCGGCACCACGTCGTCCATATCCCCGTGGATCAGCAGAATCGGCGGTTTGCAAAGCGCCTCATCTTCCAAAAGCTCTGGCTCAAGCAACCGTCCCGAAAAGGCGACAATTCCGGCGACGGGGTCTTCGCGGCGGGGCAACACATGCAGCGCCATCATCGTGCCCTGACTGAACCCCAGCACCATCACCTGTTCGGGCAGCAGGTCTTCATCGACCATGACCCCGTCCAGAAAGGCGTTCAGATCATCGCTTGCACGCTGCAATCCGGCCAGCGACTCCTCTTCCGACGATCCATCAATCCAGGGAATGGGAAACCACTGATAGCCCATCGGCGCACCCGCACAAGCCTCGGGCGCATCGGGGGCCAGAAACAGCGTATCGGGCATATGTTCGGCCAAAGGATCAGCCAGCCCCAGCAAATCGGCCCCATTGGCCCCATACCCATGCAGAAAAACCACAGCCGAGCGTAGCTCGCCTGAAAGCGGTTCCTTGCGGCCAGCAGTCAAAGCGCGTGTCATATCAGACCTCCGTCATTTTGTTGGTTTCGGGCTTATCACGTCTGGATTTGGTTGCAATCGCCGCGCAAGATAGGCGCGGTTGAAGGTGACATAGCCATCGGCGGTCTGTCCCAGATGGGCGCGCATATCCGCATGAAGCGCAGGCAGCTTGTGAAACGGGACGTTGGGCCAAACGTGATGCTCTGCATGGTAGGGCATATTCCACGCAAGCCAGCGGATCGCGCGATGGGTGAACGTGGTGCGCGTGTTTTCAAACATATTCGCAACCTGCGGACAGTCGCCATGTTCAGCAAGCAAATAAAGCCGCAGAAAAGGCTGCCCCAGCAACACCGGCACGACCCACACCCACAGGATGACGGGGGCAAAGGGGATCGCCACGATGACCATGAGGTAAAGCAAACCCATCAGGCGCGCCTCGCGCACAGCACCCGCGCGGGCCCGCGCAGGCAGCCACGCGGGGGCCTCACGATTGCGCATAAGGCGCAAAAGCAACGCGCACAATCGCCCCCAAAGCGGCAAACCACTCACATGCCAAAGCCACCCGACCAAATCGTTTGGCTTTGCACTCCCCAACTCAGGGTCTTTGCCTGCAATATTCGTCCACTTGTGATGGGCCAAATGGAAGTAGCGAAACCAGCGAAACGGCAAAAGCAGCCAGAACCCTGCAAAATACCCGATGGCGCGGTTCAGCCAAACCGTCTTAAAGGGCGTATCATGGGTGCATTCATGGGTCAGCATGAACAGGGCTGTGATCAGAAGACCCTGCACCGGCAGAAGCACCCACCACAGTGGGACCTGCAAAGAAATCAGCGCGCCCACCAGACCAATCAAACCCAGATGCAACGCCAAATGCACAAATCCCGGCCAATTGCTGCGTTCCGTCAAGACGGCACGTCGGTCAGGTGATACCCCTGCCAGAAAGGCCTTATGATCCATCACCGCACACCTTCACGCGCTTTCAACTGCGCATAGTATGCCCAAAGAATGCGCGCCGCGACTGACCGCCAAGGCGACCAAGCCTCAGCCAGCTGTCGCATCCCCTTTTCGGTCGGACGCGCGTCAAGTTCAAACAAAACCCGCGCGCCTTCCTGCAAGGCCAGATCACCATGGGCAAACACATCCGCGCGGCCCAGTGAGAACATGGCATAAATCTCGGCCGTCCAGACCCCAATGCCCTTTACCGCCGTCAGGGTCTTGATCACCTGCGCGCTGTCCATCGCGCGCAAGGCATCAAAATCAATGCCCGCCTCGGCCAAAGCCAACGCATAAGTCGCCTTCTGCCGGCTCAGGCCCAAAGCGCGCAAGGCATCTTCATTGGATGCGGCCACGGCAGCTGGCGTCACCATCCCCGCCGCGCGCAGGCGGCCCCAAATCGCATTGGCCGAGGCAACGCTGACCTGCTGGCTCACAATCGCGCTTAGCAACTCGGCAAAACCCTCAGGCTTGCGGCGCAAGGGCAGCGGGGTAAGTTGCGGTAAAACCTGTGCAAAGCGCGGCTCGGCCCTGGCAAGCCACACAGCCCCTTCGGATACACACGAATCCGCGATGATCACCCGTTCACTCATAAGCCCTTCACCCAGTCCAAAGCCGCCTCCACCGTCGCGACGCAAGGCGCATCCGGGGGCGGCGGGCGCTTGATCATCAACACCGGGATTCCAAGGTCAGCCGCTGCCGTCAGCTTCGTGCGGCTTGGCGCACCGCCTGCGTTCTTCACCACGATCCAATCCACACCAAGGGCCGCAAACAACGCCCTCTCGCGCGCCACCGGAAACGGAGGCCGCCCGATCAGAAACTCCCCCCCCTCAAAAGGAAAAGGGCCCGTTGGCGGATCAATCTGGCGACAGATCACCCGGCGCCCTTCCAAATTGGCAAAGCGCTGCAACGTCTGCCGCCCGGTGCCCAAGAAGACAGTGGCACCATCCGGGATGTGGCTGGCGGCATCTTCTTCACGGGCGATCTGGGTCCAGTCATCGCCCGGCTCTGGCGTCCAAGCGGGGCGACAGCAATAAAGATACGGCAGGCCCAAATTTGCGCAAACCTGCGCTGTGCGCGCGGTGATCTGCTCTGCAAACGGGTGCGTTGCATCCAACACCGCTTTGACCCCAGCCTCTTGCACATAGCTGCGAAACCCCGCCGCGCCGCCAAAGCCCCCAACCCGTGTCGGCACGGGCAATGGGTCAGGCGCACGGGTCGCCCCGGCAAGCGAGGCCACGACATTGATCCCGCTATCAGTCAGCCCCCAGGCAATGCGCTTGGCCTCGCCCGACCCGGCCAGCAGCAACACAGTCATGCGCCCGCCTGCGCCAGCACCGCGCCTGCGCGGTCGATGACGACAATATCCACAGCACTTTCGGGAACCAGCTTGGTCACGTGGGCCAAAGCACGCACCGCAACTGCCGCAGCCAAAGGCGGTCCAGCTATTTCGTAAGCCTCAAGCGCGGTATTCGCGCCGCGCAACGCCGGATCATCCATCCATGCGGCCAGTACATCAAAATCCACCTGAGAGCGGCCCGAATGTAAATCCACCGCCCCTTGGGCCAGCTTGGTCATCTTGCCGATGCCACCGCCAACGGTGATGCGCGGCACCGGATGCTTGGCAAGATACTTCAGCATCCCGCCCGCAAAATCCCCCATATCCAGCATCGCATGATCCGACAGCCCATGCAGACCCTGCACCACACGCTCTGACGTGGCTCCGGTACAGCCCGCCACATGGGCAAGACCATTGGCGCGGGCCACATCAATCCCGCGATGAATGGATGCAATCCACGCCGCGCAGGAAAACGGGCGCACGATGCCGGTGGTGCCAAGGATCGACAACCCACCTTCAATGCCCAACCGGGGGTTCCATGTTTTCTTGGCAATCTCAGCCCCGCCCGGCACGCTGACAGTAATTTCAACATCCGGCGCGCAGCCATGATGGGCCGCCAAAGCTGCGACTTCTTCATCCATCATCGCGCGGGGCACCGGATTGATCGCAGGTTCGCCCACACCAATCGGCAGGCCCGCCTTGGTGACAGTGCCGACACCCTCCCCAGCTTTGAACACAACGCCCCCGGCGGATGCAGCCACACGCACAACAATCAAAGCGCCATGGGTCACATCAGGATCATCACCGGCATCCTTTACAATGCCCACCTCGACCCAGCCATCGCCCGCATCCCGGTGCGCGACCTCAAATTCCGGCACCTCGCCACGGGGCAAGGTAATCGACACGACATCGGGCACAGTTCCATCCCAAAGCCCCGTCAACGCCGCCTTTGTGGCGGCGGCGGCACAAGCGCCCGTGGTCCAGCCCCGGCGCAATTGTCCTGTTGGTTTGCGTGTCATCGCGGGCGACTATAGGCAGGCAACCCCATGCCGCCAATGCGAAAACTTCTGTCGCTTTGCCGTCTTTTCAAGCGGGCAGATCAAAGGCATAACGAAAGGATGAACAGCGCACCGCACCTTCCCCAAAACGACTGGCCCCAGCTGGAACCCGGCTGGGTCTGGCTTTGCGGTGCAGGCCCCGGCGATCCGGGACTGCTGACATTGCATGCGCTGAATGCGCTGCAACAGGCCGATGTGGTGATTTATGATGCGCTTGTGCAGGAAGACATCCTTGCTTGGGCCCCGCAAGCCGACCATATCTACGCAGGCAAACGCGGCGGGAAACCCTCGGCCAAGCAGCGCGATATCTCACTGCGGCTGGTGGACCTTGCGCGCGCAGGCAAACGGGTGCTGCGGCTCAAGGGCGGTGATCCTTTCGTCTTCGGGCGCGGCGGGGAAGAGGCACAAACCCTTGTGCAACACAATGTCCCCATCCGCATCATCCCCGGCATTTCCGCCGGGATTGGCGGGCTGGCTTACGCAGGCATCCCTGTGACGCACCGGGATGTGAACCAATCGGTAACCTTCGTGACCGGTCACGATCAATCCGGGAACACGCCGGGATCACTCGACTGGGCGAGCATCTCCAAAGGCAGCCAAGTCATCGTGATCTACATGGGCATGAAACACATCGCCCAGATCGCGGCGAAACTGATCGACGCCGGGCGGCCCCTGTCCGAACCGATCGCAGTGGTGACAACAGCGACAACCGCAGAACAAAAAGTGCTTGAAACAACGCTTGGGACCGTGGTCAAGGACATCGCAAAGGCGCAAATGGAACCACCCGCCATCATCTGTGTCGGCGGATCGGTTCTGATGCGGCAAGTGCTTGACTGGCAATCACAGGCGGCAGGCGAAGCCCCGCGCAACCTTGACCCGCTCAACCGGGGCCGCCCGGCTGAATCTGCGTGATCATGCCCATCATCTTGCCAAAAATACTCCCGCCGGAGGCACCCCATTTTTCGCAGAAAAATGGTAACTCCCACAAAAAATCATGAGCCTCATCATCGCAGCGCCATCCTCAGGGAGCGGCAAAACCACGATCACCCTTGGCATCCTGCGCGCACTCGCACAAAGGGGAACCCCCATCCGGGCCGCCAAATCCGGCCCAGATTACATCGACCCACAGTTCCACGCCGCCGCCTGCGGGAACCCGTGTATCAATCTTGACGCATGGGCGATGCCCGCAGATACCATCAAACAACTGGCCCAAGACCCACTGATCATCGAAGGGGCGATGGGGCTGTTCGATGGGGCACCGCCTGCTGGCAAAGGATCAACTGCTGACCTCGCACGCATCCTGGAACTGCCCGTGATCCTTGTAGTCGACGCATCCGCGATGGCGCAGTCCATCGCGCCACTCGTCAAAGGCTTCGCCACCCACGACCCACATGTTCAAATCGCCGGGGTCATCCTCAACCGGGTCGGCTCAGAACGCCACGCCCGCATGCTGCGCACGGCCCTCGCGCCTACCAATATCCCCGTCATTGGCTGCGTGATGCGCAACGCAGCACTCGCGCGCCCTTCCCGTCACCTCGGTCTGGTGCAGCCATCCGAAATGCCTGACCTTGAGGGTTTCCTGAACGCGGCCGCCGAGATCATGACTCAAAGCATCGACCTCGACGCGCTCCTCGCTCACGGTCGCCCCCTGCCCGCGCACGCCTCACAGATCGCCAAAGCGGATCACCCAAAAACCATCGCCATCGCGCGCGACGCTGCCTTCGCCTTTCGCTATGCGCAGGACGATGCGCAGTTGATCGCCCAAGGACACACACTGAAATACTTTTCACCGCTGGCAAACGACCCCGTCCCCGTCGCCGACCACATCATCCTTCCCGGCGGCTACCCAGAACTTCATGCGCAAACGATTGCGAATGCGCACAGATTTATGGGAACACTCCGCGAGGCCGCGCGTCTAAAGCCAATCAGTGGAGAGTGTGGCGGCTACATGGTTCTGGGCGAAACATTGACCGACGCGGATGGCACCGCCCATGACATGGCCGGACTTCTGGGACTTGCGACAAGCTTTGAAACGCGCAAACTGCACCTTGGCTATCGCACGCTCAAACGCGCAGGCCAGCCCGACCTTAAGGGCCACGAATTTCACTATGCCACGACGCTTATGGCTGCGGGCACACCGCTTTATGATGCCTATGACGCTGAAAATACCCCCCTTGGCCCAATGGGGCTCATCGAAGGAAATGTCTCTGGTTCCTTTGCCCATATCATCGGCACCGATTGACCCGGCCTGCGCGCAGGTCTACGCAAGCACTATGGAAGCGATCAACGATACCCGCGCAAGGCGCAACGTCGCCGTTCTGGTTATGGCGCAAGCCGTGCTTGGGGCACAAATGCCGCTGATCTTCGTGGTCGGCGGACTGGCAGGCAGCATGTTGGCAGGGAACCCTTGCTTTGCGACCCTGCCGATCAGCTTCATCATCTTCGGGTCCATGACGACCGCGCCGTGGATGTCGCCGCTAATGCAGCGCAACGGACGGCGGGTTGGCTTTGTCATCGGGGCACTTGCGGGGGCACTTGGGGCAATGGTCGCCGCCTACGGACTTTTCGTGGCGTCCTTCCCGATCCTGCTTGCAGGGTCCTACCTCACCGGTATCTACATGTCGGCGCAAGGGTTTTACCGCTTTGCAGCAGCAGATACAGCCTCCGAGGCATATCGGCCCAAAGCCATCTCCTACGTCATGGCAGGCGGGTTGATCGCCGCGATCCTTGGGCCGCAACTGAACAAACTTGTGCAAGACGCCTACGTTATTCCCTTCCTTGGCTCCTACATCGCCGTGGCTGGGTTAAACCTGATCGGCATGTTCCTGTTTCTGGCGCTTGATCTGCCCAAAGGCAGCAAAACCCAGCCCGAAACCTATGACATACCTGCACGCACGCGGCGGGAACTTTTGCGCGAACCCCGCATCGTCGTAGCGATTATTTGCGGGATGGTCAGCTATTCACTGATGAACCTGATGATGACGTCGACACCGCTTGCGGTGGTGGGTTGCTTCGGGCCAAGCGTCGGCGATGATATCGCGAAAAACTACGCCAATGACATCGTGTCGGCGCATGTTTTGGCGATGTTCATCCCGTCCTTCTTCACCGGGCATCTGATCGCACGCTTTGGGTCTGAAAAGATCGTCACCGCAGGGCTGGTCATCCTTGCCGCCGCCGGAATCGCCGCCCTTCTTGGGGTTGAATTCAACCAAACCGGCATCCCCGGCCTGTTCAGTTTCTACGCAGCGCTTATTCTGCTCGGCATAGGCTGGAACTTTGGCTTCATCGGCGCAACAGCGATGCTCACCAGCGCGCATAGGCCCAGCGAACGGGGGGTCGTGCAGGGGATGAACGATCTGATCGTCTTCGGGATGGTGACAGTGGCCTCCCTCGCCTCAGGAGGCCTCATGAACTGCTCGGGCGGCACAGCGGTCGAGGGCTGGTCAGCGGTCAACTACGCGATGCTGCCCTTCCTTGCATTGGCCGGGGCGTCGCTGATTTGGCTGGCGACGCGGCCACGCGCGATAGTTTAGGGCATTTATCAGAAGCTGGCGTCGGTGCAGGTTGACGGTGCGGAGCCTCCGGCGGGGATATTTGAAAACCAAAGAGATA
>CAYPVL010000009.1:0-21643 GCA_964414165.1 uncultured Cognatiyoonia sp. | reverse complement strand
GATATGGGGGGTGTGCTTCAGATCCGGATCTTGTCCCCTCTGGTCCCACCTACCGCCACCACCCCCGCAGCGACACATGCGCAAAGCGCAGCGCATCCCCAATCGGCGCGCCTGTATCCAAAGCGCCGGCAGCCACGCACGACGGGTCTTTGATCACAGCCTTCAAAACAGGCTTCGCCCGATACCCGGCCACCAAAGCGGCGCGCGCGACGGCCGGAACACGCGCCCGCGCGGCAATCGCGGCATCCAACCGCGCTTTGGCGGCAACCGCAAACGCGTTTACCCCATCGGTCGTGCCATCCAGCAAAGGTTTGCGCCCGCGTTCCTCAAGATCAGGAACAGCACGCAGCAGGTTCGCCGCACCGCTGGCAAAGGCAAAGTCACGCACGACGCCCTCCTCAGTCGCGCCCAGCAGGCGCGCAGCAGTCCACATCAGATGGCCCGATGTGGCGTCAATGTACTCTGCCAAATGCGCTTCATCCTCAAACGCATCTGTATAAACATCCCACCTGCGGGCAGCGACAAGGCCATCCAGACAAGCGGCCCCTTCCGCGTCCAACACCCCCGCCAAAGCATCCACAACCTCGTGCTTGCGCGGAGTGCCCGCGCCGCCAATCTCTTCCAACGCATCGCGCCACCACTGAAGGCGCATCTCAGCAATCATCGCCTCTTGGGTCAGCCACGGGGCGCGGGTCACCTCTATATTGAACGCATATAAAGGAAACAACAGCGCGCGGGCCGACACAGGGGCGGCCATTGCGGCGCGAAAGCGTTCGGGATCGCCCTTTTCGACGATTGACGCGCAGGCGGACAGGCTCACGCTTTCGCCCCGTCCCGGATCAGCTTCCAATTGATCGCATCGACCAAGGCTTCAAACGAGGCATCCAGAATGTTGGCTGACACACCCACCGTGGACCAACCGTTGCCGTCGCGATCTTCACTGTCAATGATAACGCGGGTCACAGCATCGGTGCCACCATTGGTGATACGCACCTTGAAATCGACCAGCTGCATATCATCAATGATGTGCTGATAGGGGCCAAGGTCCTTGACCAAAGCACGCACCAAAGCGTTCACCGGCCCCTGATCGGCCCCATCCGGGCCGACACTGTCGGACACAGTCAGCATACGCTCTCCACCGACCTTCACAGCAACCACCGCTTCGGTGACCGACACCATCTGATTATACTTGTTCTTACGCCGCTCAACCGTAACGCGGTAGCGCTTGACCTCGAAGAAATCGGGCAATTGGCCAAGCTCGGCACGGGCCAGCAATTCGAATGAGGCTTGGGCCGTATCATAGGTATACCCGCGCGCCTCGCGCTCCTTGATGCGCTCCAAAATACGGGCAAGCGCTGGATCGCCTTTCTCAACCGTCAACCCGGCTTGGGACAAGCGTTCGCGCAGGTTTGACTGCCCCGCCTGATTGGACATGGGCACAATCCGGGCGTTGCCGATGGCCTTCGGGTCTACATGTTCGTAAGTGGTCGGATCTTTCAGGATCGCCGAGGCATGCAAGCCCGCCTTGTGGGCAAAGGCCGAGGCACCAACATAGGCGGCCTGCTTGGCAGGCACCCGGTTTAGAATGTCATCCAACAGACGGGACGCGCGGCGCAGGCCCTGCAAAGCCTCGGGCGTCACACCGGTTTCAAACTGGCTTGCAAAAGGTTCTTTGAGCAGCAACGTCGGGATCAGCGACGTCAGGTTCGCATTGCCACAACGCTCGCCCAAGCCATTCAACGTGCCCTGAATTTGGCGCGCACCCGCCAGAACTGCAGCCAAAGACCCAGCCACCGCCTGTTCGGTATCATTATGGGTGTGGATCGCGACATGATCACCCGGAATACCCGACGCAATCACATCGGTCACAATCGCACTAATTTCAGCGGGCAAAGTCCCGCCATTGGTATCACACAGCACAATCCAGCGCGCGCCAGCGTCATAGGCGGCGTGAATGCATTCCAGTGTATAATCGGGATTGGCTTTATATCCGTCAAAGAAATGCTCTGCATCAAACAACGCCTCACGGCCCTCTTTGACCAGATGGGCGAATGAGGCACGCAGGTTTTCGACGTTCTCGGCCAAAGGAATTTCAAGCGCGGTTTCCACATGAAACGCATGGGATTTACCCACCAGACACACCGCAGGCGTACCCGTATTCACGACCCCCGCAAGCACATCATCATTCTCAGCTGATCGGCCTGACCGTTTGGTCATACCAAAGGCGGTCATGGTTGCGCGGGTTTTCGGGGTATCGGCGAAAAATTCACTATCCGTTGGGTTCGCGCCCGGCCAACCACCTTCGATATAATCAATGCCAAGTTCGTCCAACACCGCCGCAATCTGACGCTTTTCATCCGTGGAAAACTGCACACCTTGGGTCTGCTGGCCATCGCGCAAAGTGGTATCAAACAGATAAAGGCGTTCTTTAGACATCACGTGCCTCCTGTATACAAAATCTTCTAGAAGATTTTGCACCCCACGCATTTTCTAGAAAATGCGTCATCCCAGATCCCCCAACTTACTGGCATCAAACCCCGGCCCCGGCACCCATGTCGCCTGCCCGCCCACATCCGTGACCTGTACGCCAGCGGCGTTCAGCACATCGCGCAAGCGATCCGCCTCGCCCCAATCTTTGGCTGCACGGGCCGCCGCACGGGCGGCCAGCAAGGCATCCACTTTTGCAGCCACTTCCGGCACAACATCCGCACCACCTTCACCACCGTCAAACAGCGGAATGGACGACCAATCATCAACCAGCCCCAGCATCGCCAGCCCATGGGCAAAGCCTGCCAGCTCAACCGGGGTCCGCCCTTTGGCCAATACATGCAAACGGGCAATCGCACCCGGCGTATTCAGATCATTGGCCAAAACCCCAATGAATTCAGAATCCGGCACCCATTTGCCTTCGGTATTCAGCGCCGACACCAAATCAGGCCCAAAGCCATGGCCCTGCAAAATACCATACCATTTGCGCAAGGTGGCTTCGGCCTCGTCCCGCTTTTTGGCGGTCCAATCCATCGGCTTGCCGTAATGCGTGGACAGAAACACAAAGCGGATCACCTCGCCCGGCACACCCTGATCCAGCAAATCGCGCACAGTAAAGAAATTGCCCAAGGATTTGGACATCTTCTTACCCTCAACCTGCAACATCTCATTATGCAGCCAGACTTGCGCGAAATCATGGCCCGCGCACCGCGATTGGGCGATCTCATTCTCATGATGGGGGAACATCAGATCATTGCCGCCACCATGAATATCAAAGGCAGGGCCCAATAAATCATAGGCCATGGCGGAACATTCAATATGCCAGCCGGGGCGGCCATAGCCCCAAGGGCTGTCCCAGCCGGGCACACCATCAGCGCTCGGCTTCCACATCACAAAATCCATCGGATCGCGCTTATATGGGGCCACCTCAACCCGGGCACCCGCGATCATGTCATCGACCGACCGGCCTGACAAAGCACCGTATTCGGCATAACTTTCGACCGCAAACAGCACATGGCCCTCGGCCACGTAAGCATGGCCCTTTGCGATCAAATCTTCGATCATTGCGATCATTTGGGCAATATAGGCGGTCGCACGCGGCTCATGGGTCGGGCGCAGCGCGCCCAAAGCATCCATGTCATCATGATACCAACCGACGGTTTCAGCCGTGATATCACCAATCGCACGGCCAGTTTCGGCCGCGCGGGCGTTGATCTTATCATCCACATCCGTGAAGTTGCGCACATAGGTGACGTGTCTCTTGCCATAGACCTGACGCAGCAGGCGAAACAGCACATCAAACATCAGCACATTGCGGGCATTGCCAAGATGGGCGCGGTCATAGACCGTGGGGCCACACAGATACATGCGGACGTTATCAGGATCGAGGGGGGCAAATTCCTCTTTGCGGCGGGTCTTGGTGTTCTGAAAGCGGATCAGGGTCATCGGGTCTCACACATCTCTTTGGTGCGCGCAGGCACGCATGTTGCCAGCGGGCTTAACCAAATCAGTTCAAATGTGAAACGTGAAAAAGCAGCCCGCGACGCAAGTTAGCAGGGAATAATGCAGCAAATCAGGGTGCAGGTCTTTTTCATAAGCAAGAACATCGCAGAGAACAGCGCACAAAGCAACAGCAGCCCGATAAGGGGGCGGTTCAGAACACAGCGTTTCGCAGAACGCACCATTCCTTCAAATGATCATTTTCTGAACATGCATTGTCGCGCGTTCGTCACGGCAGGGCCAAACCGCGACGGGAATTGTCATCCAGATATAAACCAATATGAGGAACAACCCACGTGACATTCACGCAAATTTGCAAAGCCGCCGTAGTTGCAACAATCGCAACGGCCGCACCGCTTTCAGCGGCAACGATTCAAATCGATTATTCTGGAACGCTGGAAGCGTCAAATTTTGTCTCGAACCCAGCGCTTGAAGGGGCCAGCCTGCATTATTCCCTTTTCTTTGACACTGATGACGGCCCGACCAGCGCCCGCAATTTGGCAACGCAATCCAACGCAAGCTACGCAGGCACGGCAAATCTAAACATCACAGGTCTGCCAAACGGCGCTGCTGATATTATTGTAGAAGACATGTCCTTGCATATGGCTATCCGCAACTTCTATGGCGGGGATGACATCTGGGACATCGTCGAATTCAGCTTTGGAAGCAGCGATTTCAGCGTCAGCAACCACCAGGTTTTCCCCGGGGCATTTGGCACGCTTGATGATTTCGATGAAATCACCTTCCTCACGGATGGGACCATCGATCCATCCTTGATGACGAATACATCGTTAAACCACTTTGGGGTGGAGTCCTCATTCTTTGGCGATTCCTACACGTTCGCATCATCCGCACCGACGACCGGCCCAAGCGGTCCAACTGGCCCAACCAACCCAACGGGTCCGACCAACCCGACCAACCCAACGGGGCCAACCGACCCAACCATCACACCCGTTCCCTTGCCATCAAGCGCAGTCTTGCTGCTTGGCGCGCTTGTGGGGTTCGCACAGCTAAAGCGCCGCACACCACGCGCGGCATAACGCCCGCGCCCTGCCCGCATCGCATGCAAGCGATGCGGGCAAGGACACACCGACGGGCAGCCCATAGAATTGAACGTCAGACGCCTTTGACCTTCACAGCATCAACGACCGAAAAAGAGAAAATCTGGCAAAGCCACCTGTCGCAAAGAGCGCCGCGAATGGCTGGAATGAGCCCAAAGTGTTGAATGCTGCGCGACGAAGGAATGGCAGCTAAGCAGAACGAAGCTGGGTATAGGACATGGTCGAATAGTGCTCTGCATCCTCAATCTCATGAAGCGTGCAGATATCGCCTAGGACGTCTCTCAATGCGACAGACATTTCTAGCGGAGACCACGTATCCGCAGTTCCATGCCAAAGATCGACGGGGCACTGCACATTTGCCAATGTACTGCTCCAGTCCGCGACATAGTCTTCCACGTAGGCAAGATAGGTTTGGAGGTATTTGTTGAAACTCAACTGAAACGCATCATTGATTGCATGGCGAAACGAGGGATCGGATAGGAGCGCACGCTCGGACAGTCCGCACGCGCCAAACAGAACGCGCGTCATGAAAATGGGAGACAGCTTGGCGATCTGACCCTGTATTCTCGTTACAAGATCAAGTAGCCCCGGGTGCTTCATTGCCAGTTGAAAAATGGGCTTACCGGCCATGTTTGGTAGAAAGGCCCCCAACTGCAAGGGCGCTGCTGGCGATATCAGCGTTATCTTTGAGACCTGTTCTGGACAGGATGCAGCGATCTTGATGGCGGCCATCGCACCGATGGAAAAGCCAACGAGGTGGACGCTTTCTGGTTTTTCGGAAGTACACTCGACGCTCCGCGTGTCACTCAATGCCTGAACAATGTCCTTCGGCTGAAATTTCAATAATTCGAGCCCAATGATGTTTACGGTTGGGTTGGCCTTAGCGAGCAGGCGTGCATCTGACACACTTCCGGGAAAGCCATGGCAAAAGAAGACCTTATCCAAATGATACTACCCGTCACATGCATTGTTGCGCTACGAAGGTCACAGATACATCAACTCAGATGCGCTGCCATCATGAAATCAGACATTGGCGCATTTTTAGCGAACGGCAGCTCCGTCCCGCACTCCCAACCTCAACCTCAACTAAAACAAACGCCAGTCTGGGTCAGACATCATTGGTGTTTGGATCAGTACGGGCTGACCCGCCCCAATGAAATCCTTCCGTATATCCCCCGCACCGGGTCAAAGCGGCGCGACCTGTCACATGTGGCCCTTTCGCCTGACCCAGACTAAGCTTGGGCACAACCACACCCCCGAAGGACGCCCCGTTGCCTGCGCAAACCACCCCAAAATTCGCCAGTCTTGCTGTCTTTGTCATCGGCATCTTCTGGGGGCTTTACTGGCTGCCTGTGCGAGATATCGACAGGCTTGGGATCGGCGGCGCATGGGGTACTTTGGCGATCACGCTGGGGGCGATGATCACACTCGCCCCTTTCTTGTGGGGCAAGCGCGCGCACCTGCGCCAGGCCGACCCGCTTGCCCTTTTGGCGATCGCCACGGGCGGTGCCGCTTTCACGCTTTATTCGGTTGGCTTCATCTACGGACGGGTCGCGCTTGTCACACTGCTTTTCTACCTCACCCCGGTCTGGAGCACGCTTCTTGCGCGCTTTATCTTCGGCTGGGACACACCGCGCCTGCGGATCATCGCGATGGGGGTCGGGCTGATTGGGCTACTGATCATGCTTGGGGCCAAGGGCGAGGCCCCGCTCCCGCGCAACATCGGGGAATGGATGGGATTGGCATCAGGGCTACTTTGGGCCATCGGGTCCACAGGGATCAAAGCGCGCCCCGAAATCCCGCCCATCACTGCAGCCTTTGTTTTCGCAAGCGGCGGGGCCGCGATGTCCGCGCTTTGTATCAACGCCCTGCCAACAACGCCCATCACGCCGTCATCAGGTGCCGTCTTGGTGGCCCTGATCACGGGCGCAATTTGGTGGGGGCTGACCATTCCAGTGCTGATGTGGGCGACAGCACGGCTTGATCCGTCCCGCGTCGGGATGCTCTTGATGTCAGAGGTCTTGATTGGGATCTTGTCTGCGGCCATCATCGCAGGCGAACATATCTCAGCACTCGAAATGCTTGGCGGGGCGCTTGTGCTTTTCGCCGGGCTTGTCGAATTCTGGCCGACCCACGAAAGGGACACCGCATGAACCGACAAGACATTGACGCGCTCTGCAGCGCCCACCCCGGGGCGACTGCGGCCGACCCGACAACAGAACTCGACAGTTGGAAAGTGGGGGGCAAAATGTTCGCCACCTTCGGGACGCGGATCAACGGGGTCTGCCTCAAAACCGACAGCGTTGAGACCGCCGCCATGCTGATCGACGCCGGGGCGGCCACCAAAGCCCCCTACTTCCACAAAAGCTGGGTGCTTGTCGGGTTTGATGCAGACAAAGAAGAGATGAAACACAGGATCGACACATCCTACGCGATCATCGCAAAATCACTGCCCAAGAAGGTGCGGGACGCTTTGCGCGATCAGGCGTAACAAATCACCTCAATCTCAACCCCGTCCGGGTCATGAAAATAAAACCGCTTGCCCGGTTCATAATCCGCATGGCTATGGGTCTCCAATCCCAAAGCCTTCACCTTGGCCTCAACCGCCTCCAGATCATCCACAACCACACCCAAATGGTTCAATCCACCACGGGTGATATAAGACGCATCCGACTTCGGCACGACCTGCTCCTCCGGTCCGGTATAAAGCGCGACATAACTGGTCTCACTGCCCACATGAACTGTATAGCCCGTCCCCTCCATCGACGGCCCTTCCCAGCGGACATGCCAGCCAAACAAATCCATCAACATCGCGGCCGTTACTTTTGGGTCCGGTACCGTCACATTCACATGTTCCAACTCAGCCATCATCTCTCTCCTTATCATCACAAATGCAGAGCCTCCCCCACATCTCTTTGGTTTAAAAATATCCTCGGGGGGCGCGACAGCGCGGGGGTGAAACCCCCTCTGCACCCTTCTACCCACGCTTGCGCTTCAAACGAAGCAATAAACCCGGACGCACCACACGCGGTGCATAAAATACCCCACATTCCACATCATGCCCCCAGCCAATCCCATCACGTTTCAACGTCGATAGCACCTCAGGGGGCGCACAGTACTTCGGGGACATCAGATTTCTCCTCTGGATTTTCTTTCACGAATCCTTTCTCATTCCTCAAGTTAACTTGAGATCAAGGGGTTTCTTCATGTCCGGCCTCACCATCGGCGATATCGCCACCCGCACCGGACTCGCCGTCTCGGCAATCCGGTTCTATGAAGACCACGGGATCGTGGCACCCCTGCGCAACGCAGGCGGGCACCGCCGGTACGGGCGACACGACATCAGACGGCTGTCTTTTGTGATGGCCGCACAAAAACTCGGGTTCCCCCTCACCGAAATCGCGGGCCACCTCAAACATCTCCCGGCGCACAAAGCCCCCAGCAAAGCCGACTGGATGCGCATCTCAAAAACCTTCCGCCACGACATTGACGCAAGGATCAAAGCACTCGAAGCGTTGCGCGACACGCTTGATGGGTGCATCGGCTGCGGGTGTTTGTCGCTGGAGGCGTGCAAACTTTACAATCCCGATGACATCAAAGGGCAAGACGGACCGGGTCCACGCAACCTGATGGGTTGACGACTCAAAAAGGCTGCTATCCGTTGGCTTCATGAAGTTATCGACGCGCATAACAGGCCTCACCGGAGGCGGGTCAGACGGATGGGACGTCTTTTATCGGGCGCGCCAGATGATCCGCGACGGTATCGCGGTAAGCGAACTGACAATCGGCGAACACGACATCCGCACATCGCAAGACATCCTTGATGCCATGGGGGCCAGCGCGCGCGGCGGACACACAGGCTATGCCAGCGTGCCCGGCACGGGCGATCTGCGGGACACGGTGGCCGCAAGGATCAGCGCACGCACGGGCGTTGCGACGACGCGTGACAACATCCTGATCACACCGGGCGGGCAAGCCGCCCTTTTCGCCGCACACACAGCGGCCTGCGACGAAAGGGACACAGCACTCTTCATCGATCCCTACTATGCAACCTACCCCGGCACGATCCGCAGCGTCGGCGCAATCCCAAAAGCGGTCCCAACACAGCCCAAAGACGGGTTCCAACCGCGCGCATCCGACCTGCACGCCGCAGCAAAAGGCGCAAAATCGCTTCTGATCAACACACCGAACAATCCCACAGGGGCGGTCTACAGCGCAGAAACCCTGCAAGGCATCGCGGATACCTGTCACGCAAACGACCTCTGGCTGATCTCGGATGAGGTCTATGACACGCAAGTCTGGGAAGGGGAACACATCTCGCCGCGCGCGCTACCAGACATGGCCGAACGCACGCTGGTCATCGGCTCTATGTCCAAAAGCCACGCCATGACAGGCAGCCGGGTCGGCTGGGTCTGTGGCCCACCCGAAGCAATAGACCACCTCACCAACCTTGCGACACATACCACCTATGGCGTGCCGGGCTTTATCCAGGACGCCGCGACCTTCGCATTGAAACAAGGGGCAAAAGCCGAAACCAGCGTCAGCGCACCCTTCGCAAGACGGCGCGAAATCACGCTTAAAGCACTGGCCACACAAAACCTGATCAAGGCGGTGCCGCCGCAAGGGGCGATGTATGTGATGCTCGACATCCGCAGCACCGGCCTATCAGGCGAGGCGTTCGCCAACGCGCTGCTTGATGCGCACCATATCGCCGTGATGCCCGGCGAAAGCTTTGGACAGGCGGCAGCAGGACACATCCGGGTCGCGATGACAATTGATGATGCAGCCTATGAGACCGCACTCAAAACGCTCATAAGCTTTGCCCAAACGCAAGCCTAAGCGCGCAACCCCATATCTCTTTGGTTTCAAAATATCCCCGCCGGAGGCACCATTTTTCGCAGAAAAATGGTATCCACCCCCGATTTCAGGCGGCGGGACATTCAGGTCATGTTAATATCGCCTAACAAACTTCTAACCCACAGAACGCATTACATAATATGTTTCGCATGCGAAACATCAGGACCCGACAGATGCTCTTCGACCTGCCCAATGACGACACACTCTACGCCGCCCTCATCGCGCGCGATGCAGCCTTTAACGGGCGCGCCTTTGTCGGGGTCACAAGCACCGGCATCTTCTGCAAACTCACCTGCCCCGCGCGCAAACCCAAGCGCGAAAACTGCATTTTCTATAACAGTGCCGCCGCCGCCCTCAACGCAGGTTACCGCCCCTGCAAACGCTGCCACCCGCTGTCCAGCACAGACCCACCGGTGCAAAAACTGCTCAACGCGCTTGACGCCCGACCAGACCACCGCTGGTGCGAAACAGACGTCGCAGCACTTGGCCTTGACCCATCGCAGATGCGCAAAGCGTTCAAACGTGCCTTCGGGATGACGTTCCTCGACATGGCGCGGCAACGCCGCCTTGCGCTTGGGTTCAACGCACTTGCGGCAGATCACAGTGTGATTGACGCACAGCTTCTGGCCGGTTTCGAAAGCGGATCTGCCTTTCGCGCAGCTTTCGCCAAGCGCATCGGCCTTGCGCCGGGGGCGTTTCGCAAAGACGCGCTGCTGCAAGCAGACTTCATCAATACCCCGCTCGGCGCGATGATCGCGGTCAGCGACCAAACCCACCTGCACCTGCTGGAATTCTTTGACCGCAAAGCGCTGCCATCAGAAATGAAACGGCTGCTGGTCCAAACCAAAAACACCATCGGCTTTGGCAGCCCCGCACCGACACAGAAAACACGCCATGCGTTGGACGCATACTTCGCAGGCAAACCCCTGCCACAGGTCCCCCTTGCGCTGCACGGCACACCCTTCACCAAATCCGTCTGGCGCGCGCTGCAAAACATCCCTACCGGTGAGACACGCAGCTACGGCCAGCTTGCCAAAGACCTCGGACAGCCCACTGCCACCTGTGCGGTCGCTCGCGCAAACGGTACGAATCAAATTGCCATTCTGATCCCCTGTCACCGGGTCATCGGGGCAGACGGATCGCTTACGGGTTATGGCGGCGGCCTTTGGCGCAAACAGAAACTTCTTGAAACCGAAATGAAAGCAAAGCCATGACATTCCGCGACCTTCACCGCCCCGGCGACCCCACACTGATGATCAATGTCTGGGACATGGGCAGCGCCAAAATGATGCACGCGCTTGGGGCCAAGGCCCTTGCGACATCTTCCGCCGCGCATGCCTTCACGCTTGGGCTGCCAGATGGGGGTACGCTTGACCGCGACGCAGCGCTTGCGCATGCTGAAAGCATCGTCAGCGCCACACCATTGCCGGTGCAGGGGGATTTTGAAAACGGGTTCGGGGATGATCCTGACACTTGTGCCGAAACCGTGCGGCTCTCGGCCGAGGTCGGGCTGGCAGGCATCTGTATTGAGGACACCATAGTCCCCGATGGCGGCTTCTATGATTTCGATCTGGCGGTGGAACGGATCAAAGCTTCCGCAGCCGCAGCCCGCGCGCTGCCCAAAGACTTCGTGCTGACCGCGCGTGCCGACGGCATCCTCACTGGCAAATACGACACAGATGAAGCGATCCGCAGGATCAAAGCTTTCGCCGACGCAGGGGCCGACTGCCTTTATGCGCCACTGCCACCAAACATGGAGGCCCTCGCCCGCATCGTCGCCGCAACAGACAAGCCCGTGAACGCGCTTGTGGCCGGGGCCTACAATAAACAATCGCAGAATGATTTTGCCAAGATCGGCGTGGCGCGGCTGTCCATCGGATCATCATTGGCGCGGGTGACACAAAAAACGATCCACGACATCGGACAGGCGATGCTGGGCGGGGATTTCGCCGCGCTTGCAAATTCTATGGGCGGCGATGCGGTCGATGCGATCCTTGCTGCAAGCGACAACATGCGTGGCTAGAAAAAGGGCGGCCCCAACCGGGGCCGCCCTTCCATCACTTAGAACGAGAACGACACACGCGCGGCAATGGTTGTCGCGTCGATATCAACGCCGCTGTCGTCAAAGTCATCAAATTGGTGCTGCAGGGCTTCCACGCCAATGCGCATGCGATCATTGTACTGGTAATCCAGACCAAGACCCGCAAACTGACCAGTGTCAGACCCGTCCAATCCACCGCTTGTCGAAGCCTGCGCAACACCTGCGGTCACGTAAGGCAAGAACTGCCCGGCATCATAACCTGCCTTGAATTTCAGGCGCGCAACGCTGTCCAGATCGATGTCTGTGTCGGAATCCGAAATATCGGTTGCATCGTAATCCAGTTCTGCACCCAAGACGAAGGTGCCAAAGTCATAGTTGTATCCAGCGTGCACACCATAGATCGCACCATCCGGGTCGCGGTCATCAAATGCGTCTGCATCCAGCTGCCCAAAGCCAAGCTGACCACCGGCATAGAACCCAGACCAGTCACCGCCATATGACACAGGTGCCGGGATCGGTGCAGGTGCCGTGACGGGCACGGTTGGGACAGGATCAGCAAGGCCACCGGCCTGCGCGCTTCCGGCAAAGCCCACAGCCGCAAGGGCCGAGATAAGTGCGATATGTTTTGTGTAGGTCATGTTGCGTAACTCCAATGTTAACATGTGTCTGAAGCGCTAACTAAGGACGGCGCGATAAAGTTCCACCGCCTTCACACAAGCGTGACAAGGGACGGCGTAAAGTGGTGTGGAATCAACGTAATGGCCGGCGGATCAACGCCGAATGATGCACCTTTCAGCGATGTTTCGCCCGGTGTGAACGCTCTGTGGCAAACGCTTGCCTATTCCGCGCCCCAAGGCCTTGAAATCCTGCAAGGCCTGAAACCGACAGGACGTCGCAAACAGGCAAGACGCGCCCCAAGCAACCCGCCAACATCAACGCAGTGAAAGGGCCATGATGCGCAAGTTGCAATTCAGATGGGTGTTGATCACGCGCACCATCGGGGCACGGCGCGGACGCGCCGCGCGGGGGCGGCCCATCGGGAACGGCTGAACCCTTCCCTGCCCTTTATGTCTCGAGATACATCATGAATGACCAATCCCCCAGCCCCACGCGCAAAGGCCGTCCTGTGCGCGCAGGCGGACGGGCCGCACGCACTGCCGCCCGCGCCGCGAAACTTTCTGAAGATATGCGCCCGATCCGCGCGGGCATGTCTGGCGGGCGCTACAAACCGCTGACAGACGCAGAGGTCCAATCCATCCACCGCGCCGCTTTGCGCGCATTAGAGGACATCGGCCTTGCCGACGCCCCGCCATCCGGCATTGAACACATGACCAAAGCAGGCGCGATCCTTGGCGATGACGGGCGCTTGCGCTTTCCGCGCGCGCTTGTCGAAGACATGCTGGCGCTGGCCAAACGCGGCCTGACCCTGCACGGACGCGACCCCAAACACGACCTCGATCTTTCGGGCACCCGCGTGCACTACGGCACCGCCGGGGCGGCGGTGCATCTGGTCGATGTGGCCGGGCGCAACTACCGCGAATGTGGGGTGCAGGATCTGCATGATGCGTCGCGCATCGTGGACCAGATGGATAACATCCACTTTCTGCAGCGCCCCATGGTCTGCCGCGACATCCCCGATAACCGCGAGATGGATTACAACACGGTCTATGCGACCTGTGCGGGCACCACGAAACATATCGGGACGTCTTTTACCGAACCGGATTTCGTGCCCGATAGCATTGAGATGCTGCATATGATTGCAGGCGGCGAAGACGCATGGCGCGCGCGCCCTTTCATGAGCAATTCCAATTGTTTCGTTGTACCGCCCATGAAGTTCGCAACCGAGTCTTGCCAAGTGATGGAGGCCTGCATCGCCGCAGGCATGCCCGTACTGTTGTTGTCGGCCGGCCAAGCCGGGGCCACGGCCCCTGCCCCCATCGCAGGTGCAATCGTGCAGGCCGTCGCCGAGTGCCTCGCAGGCGTGGTCTATGTGAATTCAATCGCGCCGGGGCACCCGGCCGTCTTTGGCACATGGCCTTTCGTGTCCGACCTGCGCACGGGTGCCATGTCCGGCGGGTCGGGCGAACAGGCGTTGCTGACCGCAGGCTGCGCGCAGATGCACCAGTTTTATGGCCTCCCCGGCGGGGCGGCGGCGGGGATCGCCGACGCGAAACTCCCCGATATGCAAGCCGGATGGGAGCAGATGTGCTCGAACGTCATGGCGGGGCTGTCGGGGCTGAACATGGTTTATGAAGCGGCGGGCATGCATGCATCCTTGCTGGGGTTCTGCCTTGAAAGCCTGATCCTTGGCGATGACCTTTTGGGTCAAGCGATGCGCTGCGTGCGCGGGATTGATGTGAATGAAGACACCATCGGGCTTGAGACAATGCGCGCGGTGTGTCTGGATGGACCGGGACATTATCTGGGGTCAGACCAAACCCTGGCCCTGATGCAGACCGAATATGTTTATCCCGAAACCGCCGACCGCTTTTCCCCCAAAGAATGGGAGGAAAAGGGCAAGCCCGATTTGTTGTTGAATGCAACGGCACGCAAAGAAGCGATCTTGGCAGAACGTCCGGCAGCGATGTTTGATCCTGCGTTGGATGCGGCGTTGCGGGCGCGGTTTAATATTCATTTGGCTGGGTAGGCGCGTTTACCAGCCGTTGCGCGCATTGTAGACCGAGGCCTTCGGCGAGGATATTTGAAAACCAAAGAGCAACTGTGTTGGTGCTCTATTCGGCCACCTGCGGCAGTTGGCCGGGCGTTGAGAGAGTGCCGCCGCAGACGGCTGCCCCAACGCCTGTGGTGCCGGGGCAGGATGTGGGCAGACCACGGGCAACGCGCACGGCGAGGTAGGCAAAGGCTTGGGCCTCAAGCATAT
Source organism: uncultured Cognatiyoonia sp. (assembly GCA_964414165.1). GTDB lineage: Bacteria > Pseudomonadota > Alphaproteobacteria > Rhodobacterales > Rhodobacteraceae > Cognatiyoonia. The sequence goes on along the minus strand of CAYPVL010000009.1, from coordinate 6,816 downwards.
CGCCGTTCAAGTCGACATCTTCCACCGGTTTCACCGGGCAATTCACGCTGGCGGCGATCATCTGCATCATGGTGGTGTTCTGCCGCCCGCCGCCCGCAACCCAAAGGGTGCTGGGCGGGCTTGGGCAGTGTTCCATCGCGGCACTGACGCTAAGTGCTGTGGCCGCGGTAAGTGTCGCGGCGGCATCGGCATTGGTCAGGTTTTTGACGGCGTCTTGCAAGGGTTGAAAAGCATCGCGGTCCAGTGATTTCGGCGGCATTTTGTAGAAATACGGATGTTTTAGAAAATCGGTGATGATGTCATCATCGACTCTACCGGAAGCGGCCAGCGCACCATTTGCGTCATGGCTTTGACCAAGGCGCTGAGCCACTAGATCGTTAATCAACGCATTCGCCGGGCCTGTATCAAAGGCAAGCAAAGCACCGGGGTCTTCGGGTTTGGATTTGGTCGGGTCAATCCACGTCAGGTTCCCGACGCCGCCAAGGTTCAGGAACGCGAGCGGGCTATGTGCCTTCATCCATTTCGCCAGCGCGAAGTGATAAAACGGCGCAAGCGGCGCGCCCTGCCCGCCTAAGTGCACATCAGCACTGCGAAAATCCCAGATGACAGGGTTTTGCAGGATCTCTGCCAATATCTGGCCATCGCCGATTTGCAGCGTGCGCCTACCCGCTGGATCATGGGCAACGGTCTGGCCGTGAAAGCCGATGAGGTCGGCCTTTGGCAACGTGCTCAGAAGTTGGGCATGCGCCGTTTCAACCGCCTCGGCGGCGGCCGGATCAGGGGACCAATCACCGAAAGCGGCACGGATCGTGGTTTGTTCGGCGGGGCTATAGGGCCGATAGGCGGTTTCTCCAAAGCCGGAAATCGTCTCTCCGTCCGTTATCAGCACAGCCGCGTCGACCCCGTCCAGCGACGTGCCGGACATGGTGCCCAAAGCCTTAACAGCTGCGTTGATTTTCATCCTCTTCCCCTTCGCCGCGTGCCTGCGTATAGAGTGCACCGACGCTAAGCTAGGAACAAGCCATGACCTACCACCCAAAATCCGAGTTTATTGCTGTTATGATGGAGCGCGGCTTTCTGGCCGATTGCACAGATTATCAGGGATTGGATGACGCATTTTCGCGCGGCGTGGTGCCTGCTTATATCGGCTATGATGCGACCGCGCAGTCGCTGCATGTGGGGCATCTGATGAACATCATGGTGCTGCGCTGGTTGCAGAAATGCGGTGGCAAGCCGATCACTTTGATGGGCGGCGGGACGACAAAAGTGGGCGACCCTTCGTTTCGCAGCGATGAAAGGCCACTTTTGGACGATGCCGCGATTGAGAGCAATATCAATGGGATGCAACGCGTCTTTAACAATTACCTGACCTATGGGGACGGTGAGAATGACGCGATGATGCTGAACAATGCGGAATGGCTGGATGATCTGAATTATCTATCTTTCCTGCGCGATATCGGGCGGCACTTCAGTGTGAACCGGATGTTGTCGTTTGAAAGTGTGAAGTCGCGCCTGGACCGCGAACAAAGCCTGTCGTTTCTTGAGTTTAACTATATGATTTTGCAGGCTTATGACTTCCTTGAGTTGAACCGCCGCTATGGCTGTGTGCTGCAAATGGGCGGGTCTGATCAGTGGGGTAATATCGTGAACGGGATCGATTTGACCCGGCGCGTGCTTGATCATGAAATCTATGGGCTGACGACTCCGCTATTAACCACGTCTGACGGGCGTAAGATGGGAAAATCACAAGGGGGAGCGATCTGGTTGAACAGTGACATGCTATCCCCTTATGAATTCTGGCAATTTTGGCGCAACACGACGGATGCCGACACGGGTAAGTTTTTGAAAATCTTTACCGAGTTGCCGGTGGCCGAATGTGATCGTTTGGGTGCGCTTGAAGGGTCAGATATCAACGAGGCCAAAATCATTTTGGCCAATGAAGTCACAAGCTTGCTGCACGGCGTTGAAGCGGCCAAAGCAGCAGAGGCGACGGCGAAAGAAGTCTTTGAAAAGGGCGGTTTTGGGGATGATTTGCCGACGCTGACTTTGACGGCCTCTGACATTGGCGATGGTATTTCGATTGTGCAGTTGATCGTGAAATCCGGCCTTGCGGGCAGCGGGAAAGAGGCCAAGCGTTTGATTGCCGAGAACGGCGCGAAATTGAACGATGCGCCCTTGTCAGACGCTGGCTTGATGGTGGACGCGGCGATGCTGGCCGCGCCAATCAAACTAAGCGCTGGGAAAAAGCGCCATGCTTTGGTGCAACTGGGCTGATTTTAACGTCATTTTAGGAAAAGCCGCCTAACGTCGCATCTATGTTGATGCGCCCTTCTTTGCTGTCTGATGATGCTTTGCCTTTATGGCAATCGGCCGAATTTGCGCGCGCGTTACGCCGCATGGGCACGGATGCGCAGATTGATCGGTTGGCGGATGCCGGTCAGGCGCTTGTTGTCAGGCGCAGTTTTGGCCCCTTTGGCACGGTTGCTTTCACCTCGCGCGGGCCGATTTGGGCAGCGGGCGCGCAAGAGGCGGAACAGATCGCAGGTCTGCGCGCAAGTGGCCTGCACGTGATCAACGCAGATGGCACAGCACCAAATGTTCTGCGCCGGGCCGGGTTTCGCCGCATCAGGCGGGCGGCAGAGGTATCGGTTTTGGATGTGCAGCCGGATATGGACGCACAATTGCGCCAGTGTCGCAGCAAATGGCGCAATGCGTATCGGCAAGGGCTGCGTGCAGGGCTGATAACCGGCCATCGCCCGTTTCATCCCCAGAAAGATGGTTGGATATTTTCAGCAGATCGCGCGCAGCAAAAAGATAAGGGCTATCGCGCTTTACCGCCGACATTTGTGCAGGCAATGGCCGCTATTGATCGCAAAGCGGTGATGGTCAGCCAGATGATGATGGGGCCGACGCCGATTGCGGCGATGCTATTCTTGGTGCACGGGGCCGCTGCGACCTATCAGATCGGTGTGACCACAGCCGCCGGGCGCGCGGCGCGGGCGCATCATGTATTGCTCATGCAGGCTTGCGCAAAACTGGCCAATCGCGGCGTGCAGCAGATCGAATTGGGACTGCATCACCCCCAAGACGCCCCCGGACTGGCGCGGTTTAAATTGGGAAGCGGCGCAAGACTGCAAGAACTGGGCGGGACTTGGATGAAGGTGCCGCTTCTTTAGGGGCGGCGGATGCGCAGTTCGCGATATTGACGTGTGATCGGGTTACAGGCTGTGAAGGGGTGAACAGGTTTTTGCGTGCAAACGAAGGGGCCACGCAGGCAAATGAAACGGGCAAGCCTGTCGGGTGTTTCTTGGGGCAAAACGGCGGTTTTTGCGAAGGTACATCAGATCACTGCGGTGCAGGGCCAGCTTGGTAAATTGCCAGCTTCGTTAATTGCGTTGTGTGCTGGTCAGTGTTGATCGTCGCATGTTAGCGTTTGGTGAACCCTTGAAACACCGCACGCCGGAACAGCAGCATGACCCATTATGTCGTCTATGACGTCTTCACCGACACCGCCTTTGGTGGCAATCCGCTGGCTGTTTTTCCCGATGCGACCGGGCTTGATCCAGATAAGCTGCAAGCCATCGCGCGGGAATTTAACTTTTCAGAAACCACCTTTGTCTATCCGCCAGTGGACCCCAGCCATACCGCGAAAGTGCGGATTTTCACGCCGACCATGGAACTGCAATTTGCAGGGCATCCGATTATTGGTACGGCCTTCGCATTGTATGAATTGGGCGGTCCGGCAGATATGACCTTCGACTTAGGCGTCGGTCCGATTTCTTGTCGGATCGCGGATGGTCTCGCCTCTTTTCAGACCAAAGTCGCTTTGGAGACAATTGCATCCCCCGCAATCGCACTGGTCGCCCGTGCCTTGTCACTGCCCGTAACCGCGATCAAAACGGAGACACATGCCCCGGTGCAGGCTTCGCTAGGTTTGCCCTTTGTCATCACAGAGCTGGCGGATATCACCGCTTTACGCGCATGTTCCCCGCACATTGACGCGATGAAAGAAGGCGCAGCGCTCCACCCCGCTGGCCTTGATTTTGCACAATTTACCTATGTGCGCGATGGCCAGAAGATCAATGCGCGCATGTTCGCGCCCCTTGATAATATCCCCGAAGACCCCGCCACCGGAAGCGCCTGTGCGACTCTGACGGCGTTGCTGGCGCAATTCGGTATTGGCGACAGGTTCCACATTGCGCAGGGGGTCGAAATGGGCCGACCCTCGACAATCATCACTGAGGCAATGAACAGTGGCGTGACCGTCAGCGGCCAGGCCGTCCAGACGATGAAAGGCACATTTCTTGCCTGACACCGCCCCCACCCCGCTTTGCGCTTTTGATATCTTTCCCGATGGCACCGCCCGCAAGGCCCCGGATGTTACCACTGCCCCGGCGGCGGGGGCTGTGTATCGCTGGTTGCATTTTGATCTGGCCTCAAGCCATTTGGATAGATGGGCCGCAGCCCATCTGCCGGTTCCTGCCGTGCGCAACTTGCTGGCCCCAAAGACCCGTCCCCGCTTGGCGTTGCACGAAGACGGGATCATCGCGACCTTGCGCGGGATTAACCTTAATGAGGGGGATGAGCTGGCCGATATGGTCAGCTTGCGCGTTTGGATGACGGCGGATTTCGTGCTGACCGTGCGCCGCCAGCGCAACTTTTTGATGGATGAATTGCAGGGCCAGATGGACGCGGATGATGCCCCTCCTTCGCCCGCGCGCATGATTGCCCGCGTGATCGAACTACTGCTGGGCCGTGTTGAAGACGCGGCCTTTGACCTTGAGGATGTCGCCGACAAGATGGAGCAAGAGGTCTATGACGCCGCGCAGACCCGCGTTTCCAATCTTGCCCCGCTGCGCCGGTCCGTCATCAAGCTGCGCCGTCATGTTGGCCCTTTGCGCGATGCGTTGGAAGGCTTTGCCCAGATCCAGACCCCGATCATTCCGCCCCTGCTGACCATGCGCTTTCGCGATAGTGCCAACCGGGCGGCCCGCGCGTTGGACGAATTGAATGAAGTCCGGGATCGCCTGACGGCTTTATCCGATCACTTGGATATTGAACAATCGGTGCGCCTGTCCCGCAATGGGTATCGCCTGTCGGTCGCCGCCACGATTTTCCTGCCCCTTGGCCTGATCACAGGTATTTTCGGTGTGAACCTTGGCGGCATGCCCGGTATGGACTGGCCTTATGCGTTTCATGCCATGATCGGCGGCATGGTCGCCCTTGGCCTGATCCTTTGGGCGATTATGCGCTGGACCAAGTGGTTCTGATCACCCCGCACCGATCTGTAATTGCGATGTGTGCAGCGGCCCGTCGGCCGCCACCACAACACCTGCGAACAAAGTCGCAAAAGCCCACCCAGTCACACATAACCATACACGCATGAACATATCCCCGAGATGACCATGGGGCGACATTGGTCTGATATGGGTTTGCGGGAAAGTACGGAATTCATGACCTGTTTCTTTTCACGCCCCCCCGCGCTATGGCCATAGATATGGACAATATGCGCGGCTCACTTCTGATGGTTATCGCAATGCTTGGCTTTGCGCTTGAGGATATGCTGATCAAGCAAATGTCGGGCGCGCTGCCCGTCGGCCAGATTTTGGCGGTGATTGGTATTGGTGGCGGCGCGGCCTTTGGTCTTTATGGTCTGATGCGCGGCTTACCTGTGTTTTCGCGCAGCGCCATTCATCCCGCCGTTCTGGGCCGCACTTTGTGCGAAATGATTGGCAGCGTCGCTTTTGTGACGGCCCTGTCCAAGATTGATCTGTCCCTTGCATCGGCCATTCTGCAGGCCACCCCGTTGATTGTCACCGCTGGTGCTGCGCTGTTTTTGAGCGAAACGGTTGGCTGGAAACGCTGGGCGGCCATTGCGGTGGGCTTTGGCGGCGTGATCCTTGTGCTGCGCCCCGGTTTGGACGGGTTTGAACCGGACGCGCTTTGGGCCGTTCTTGGCGTGCTGGGCCTTGGGTCCCGCGATTTATTCACCCGCCGCATTCCGGCGGATGTGACCACAGTTCAAGTCGCCACATATGCGTTTTTGTCGTTGGTTCCCACAGGCCTGATCCTGCTGGCCGTCACGGGCACCGCGATGGCCAGCCCCGAAGCCGTGGATACGTGGCGCCTGATTGCTGCGATTTTCACCGGCATTGTCGCCTATTACACCATCGTATCTGCCACCCGTATCGGTGATATCGCCGTTGTGTCCCCGTTTCGCTACAGCCGCCTTGTCTTTGCCCTTGTCATCGGCGCGCTTGCCTTTGGCGAACGCCCGGATGCGTTGATGTTGCTGGGTGCATTTATCATTGTTGCCTCTGGTTTGTTTTCCCTTTGGCGCGAGGGGCGCGCGCGCAGCGCTTCACCTTCCTGACCTGCCGCGTTATAGGGGCGGCAGTATCACTAACACATTTTCTGGAGCCTCCTTCCCATGAGCACAATCATCGACATCCACGCCCGCGAAATACTGGACAGCCGGGGCAACCCCACTGTTGAGGTTGATGTCACACTTGAGGATGGCACAATGGGCCGCGCCGCAGTGCCATCGGGTGCCTCAACCGGTGCCCATGAAGCGGTTGAGCGTCGCGATGGCGACAAATCCCGCTATATGGGCAAAGGTGTGCTTGAGGCTGTCGCGGCGGTAAACGGTGAAATTGCCGAAGCTTTGGTGGGTTTTGATGCCACCGAGCAGGTCGGCATTGATATGGCGATGATCGAACTTGACGGCACCCCGAACAAGGGCCGCCTTGGTGCGAATGCCATTCTAGGCGTGTCCATGGCTGTGGCCAAGGCGGCTGCGGATTATACCGCCCAGCC
>CAYPVL010000008.1:5401-55296 GCA_964414165.1 uncultured Cognatiyoonia sp. | reverse complement strand
TCGTTGTAGCTGTCGTTCCACCACATGGCGACTTCGACGCCGATGTCATCTTTTTCGCCGACCACGTAGATGGGTTCGGGCATGACGGGGGTTTTGGAACGGTCGATGTATTTGACGAATTCCTTCACGCCGCCTTCGTAGAACAATTCGGTGCGCAGGGGTTCGGCGGGGCGTTCATCTTCCAAGATGATGCGCACACCGGAATTCAGGAAGGCCAGTTCGCGCAGGCGCTTTTCAAGCGTGTTGAAGTCAAAGTCGCGGTTGCTGAAGGTTTCGGTCGACGCAAGAAAGCGGACTTCGGTGCCTTTGCGCCCATTGGCGGGGCCTTCAACACGCAGCGATTCAGTGGTGAAGCCGCCCTCAAAACGTGCGTAGTGTTCTTTGTCGTTTCGCCAGATGCGCAGTTCCAGATAGTCGGACAGCGCGTTCACAACGGACACACCAACGCCGTGCAGGCCGCCAGAGACCTTGTAGGAATTGCTGTCGAATTTGCCGCCTGCGTGGAGCTGGGTCATGATAACCTCGGCTGCGGACACGCCTTCGTCTTTGTGCATATCCACCGGAATGCCGCGCCCGTTGTCGCCCACGGAAACCGACCCATCGGCGTGGATTTTGACGCTGACGTGGTCGGCGTGACCGGCCAAAGCTTCATCGATGCCGTTGTCGACGACTTCATAGACCATGTGGTGCAGACCGGACCCATCGTCAGTGTCGCCGATATACATGCCCGGGCGCTTGCGTACCGCCTCTAAGCCTTTGAGAACTTTGATTGAATCTGCGCCGTAGGCTGCGTTTTCTTGTGCGTCGTCTGACATGCGGTTTTTCCCGTCCGTTTATCCGCTAAATATATGGAAAAACTGGGGGATTGTCACGTCGAAACGCTATATTTTGTGGTGAGGAGGCGCTAACAAATCATATCAAAATCATTGACGTGACTGGTAATGTCTTCCGAGCCATTCAAATAGTATTTTCCGCGTTCGATGCTGATCCTCAGATTAATTGATGTAGCCTCTTTGAGGACACCTTTCGCCACCCATCGACGAATATCTTGAGACGAAAATATCGCGAACTCATTCACGAATCTAATCTGTGTGGGTTGTCGCATCACTACAAAGTAATAAACGTCGCCGCCATGTTGGAAAGCTTTGGTCTTAATGCTTGCTGAGTAGGGCCGACCTTCGGTCCAATTGGCCGTTTTGACCTGTATGTGGAAATAGCGATTGGCCTTTGAAGCAACGACGTCAATTCCCTCATCTACGGTCATGATTGAAGCGTTGAAACCACGAAACAGCAATTCACTCAGCACTGCAAATTCGCCCGCCTTTCCTGTGTAAGACGTAGAAACATCAGTCTTGACGACAGGGGTAAGCGGCAGTGTCTTCTGAGGTTTTAGGCGGTAGACTCCTTTTAGATAGCCACCTTTCTTGTTTGAGACTTTTGAGAATGATGGGTTTTTCGACCGCACGTTTGCTGAGAGGTACTGTGATAGTCTCTTAGCGAGGCTCTCGGTCGTCTCACCGAAAGGGATTACCCCAAGTTCGTCAGCGAGTTCGCTCATTCGATTGACGTGCAATGTCTTTTTGCCCTCTGCATCGAATAGTTTTTCGCAATAATCGAACCAATCAATCTTCTGCATTACTTACTCCTACGTTCAGAATTAGATGATGCTTGAATTTGTGTTTGGTTCAAAGGAATTATGTGAACGGTATAATCAACCCAACAGCGACCAGTAAGCCGCCTGCCGTTAAATTCGTCCGCCTAAGCGCTGTTGGTGACGTCAAAAGGGCCCGCGCTTTGCCGATGAAAAGCGCTAGCGTCAGGTTGCCTGCCAGTGGCACAATCAGGCTGAGGACGCAGATGATTGTGATGTCGATCCACGTAAGTGCGGTGATGTCAAAGAACCCCGGCAGCATCCCCATGTAGAACAGCACTGCCTTGGGGTTTCCAAGGATCACCGCAAGCCCGGCAAGAAATCCCGCCCACATGCCGGGCCGTGTGAGCCGGCTGTCAGATGCAATGGTTTTGTCTGCGGACCGGATCACCAGCCATCCCATGACGATAAAGGTCGCGCAGGCCACCCATTTGAGCACAAGCAGGAAGTCTGCGTAGATGCTGACCACCCATGACACCCCGAGAATGGCGAGAAGGGGCCAAAGCACATCCCCCACGACGACGCCAAGCGCCAGTGGCCATGCTGCGTTGAACCCACCCGAAAGCGTGCGTGCCACAAGCGCGACCCAGACCGGGCCGGGCGTCATGAAGAGGATGAAAAGCGCCCCGGCATAGAGCAGCATGTCGTAAGGCGTGATTGTCATGCGGGCGCGTCGGGAAGTGTCAAGTTGCCGTCGCCGTCCAGTTCCCAGAACGGGTTGAAGGCGACCTCCCATGGGTGGCCATCGGGGTCTGCGAAGTAGCCGGAGTAGCCGCCCCAGAAGACTTTTTCAGGCGCTTTGAGTGCGGTTGCCCCGACTGAGAGGGCTTTGGCGTAGGCGGCATCGACTTCGGCTTCGGTGTTGAAGTTTTGGCAAAGTGTCACGGCCCCGATCCCGAGTTTTGTGCCCTCGCGCCCTTGATCTTTGGCAAGGGGTTCGATTCCGAACAGTCCCAGCACGGCGCCGTTGAGTTGGTAGAACACCACTTCCCCCGGCACTTCGTCTTTTGGTTCCCATCCAAGATCGCCATAGAATTTGCGGGACCGCGCAAGATCAGACACCCCCAATGTGATCAGGCTGACGCGTTGTGGTGTCATGGGGCTGTCCTTTGGGCTGTGTTTGACAATCCGTTTTCTTCTGTCACTTCAATGTATTGTGCCCGGTCGTGTAGTTCTGCGAAAAGTTCCGGCCCGGTCCCTGTCATCCAGGCCTGCGCTTTTAGCGCGCAGATTTCATCATAAAGTGCTGCGCGCCGCGTGCCGTCAAGGTGGGCTGCGACTTCGTCCAGCAGCAGGATGGGCGGTGCGCCGAAGCTATCGGCAAGTGCCCGTCCGTTGGCAAGGATCAGGCTGATCAGCAGCGCCTTTTGTTCCCCGGTCGAGCAGTCTTTGGCATCCACCCCTTTGTTTGCATAGATCGCGGTCAGGTCCGCCCGGTGCGCGCCCGATAGCGTGCGCCCGGCTGCCATGTCCCTTTGCCGCCCGTCCACCAGCGCCTGCAGGTAGGTGTCGGCTGTATCGTCCGTGAGAGGATTGGCGTTGGTAAGGGACAGTGTTGCCGTAGGGAAGGACGTTTGGGCCGTGTTTTGCGCGGTGGTCAGCGCCTGGATCGCGGATTGCCGGTTGGCTGTGACCTCGGCCCCGGCGGTCGCCATTTGCTGTTCCAGAACCGTGTACCAATGCGCATCCCGCACCATGTCTTTCAGCAGCCGGTTGCGTTCGCGCATCGCTTTTTCGTAGCGGATGACCGCGTCGCCGTGTGTAGGTATGAAGCTAAGCGTGGCGCGATCCAGAAACCGCCGCCGCCCTTCGGCCCCTTCGATCCAAAGCCGGTCCATTGATGGCACAAGCCAAAGGATCCGCGCGATATTTCCGAGCGCGTTTTGCGCTGCGGCCTTGCTGTCGATCCGCACGTTGCGCGAATTGCCGGGTTCGGCCCCTGTTTCGATTTCGTGGGTTTGGGTCAGGGATTGCAGCTGGGCTGTGATTTTCCAGCCCAAGGCTTCGGGGCGGCGGATCAGGTCTTCGATTCCGGCGCGCCGCATGCCGCGTCCGGGTGAGAGCATGGAAACCGCTTCGAGAAGGTTGGTTTTGCCAGCACCATTAGGCCCAAAGATCGCCACAGGGCGTGCATCCACGTCAAGTACCGCCCGTTTGTGAGACCGGAAGTGGGAGAGCGTAAGGTTGGTGAGCGCGAGCTGTGCCATAAGAAGAGTTTTCTAGAAAACTCTGCCGGGCGCAATTTTTCTAGAAAAATTGATCTGCGTCACACGCGCATCGGCATGACGACATAGACGGCGCTTGTGTCATTGCCTTCGCGCATCAGCGTTGGATCACCCGATGAGTTGAACATGAAGACGGCGTTTTCCCGGTCCACCTGACTGGCGATTTCAAGCAGGTACTTCGCGTTGAACCCGATTTCGAGTTGCTCATCGCTGTAAGCGACGGCCAGTTCTTCTTCGGCCGCGCCCGAGTCGGGGGCGTTGACAGAGAGCACCAGCTTGTCTTCGTCCAACTGCAATTTCACAGCGCGCGACCGTTCAGAGGATACTGTCGCCACCCGGTCAACCGCTTTCGCAAATTCTGCCGCGTCCACTTCCAACTTGCGTGTGTTTCCTTGTGGGATCACGCGGGTGTAGTCGGGGAAGGTGCCGTCGATCACTTTGGACGTCAGCGTGATGTTGGGTGTTGCAAAGCGCACCTTTGTTTCAGAGACGGAGACGGCGATTTGCATGTCGTCATCATCCAGCAGCTTGCGCAATTCGCCCACAGTTTTGCGGGGTACGATTACGCCGGCCATGTCTGCCGCGCCGTCTGGCAGGTCTGCGTCGATCCGGGCAAGCCGGTGCCCGTCGGTTGCCACGCAGCGCAGCACTTTGCCGCCGTCGCTATCGGCGATGTGCATGTAGACGCCGTTCAGATAATACCGTGTTTCTTCGGTTGAGATGGCGAATTTGGATTTGTCGAACAGCCGCCGCAGCATCGGGGCCGGGGCCGAGAAGTTGGCCGCATATTCGGAACTGGCCATAACAGGGAAGTCTTCTTTGGGCAGTGTGGCGAGCGAGAAGTTTGAGCGGCCCGCTTCGATTGTGAGACGTCCAGACGCCCCATCCTCGGACAAGGTGACCAAGGCCCCGTCGGGGAGCTTGCGCACGATTTCGTTCAGCGTGACGGCAGAGACGGTTGTTGCTCCGGCTCGTTCGACCTGTGCGGGTGCCCGGTCCACCACTTCGATGTCCAGGTCGGTGGCGCGGAATTGGACGCTGTCGCCTTCGGCTTCGATCAGCACGTTGGCAAGGATCGGGATGGTGTTGCGCCGTTCGACAACGGATTGCGCCTGAGCGACCGCCTTCAAGAGGCTTGCGCGTTCGATACTGATTTTCATATTCTCGCTCTCCGCAGATCTGGCACCGACATGATCGGGACGTGAAAACTATCTGTTTTCACGCCCGTTGCAACTGTTTTGACAGGAAGGTCGGCGCCGTCAAGCGATTAGGCTTCGAGTGCGCGCCGCAGCAGTTCGATATCATCGGCGATTTGGCTGTCTGTTGACATCAATTCGGTCACTTTGCGCACGCCATGCATAACAGTGGTGTGGTCCCGCCCGCCAAAGCGCCGCCCGATTTCGGGCAAAGATCGATTGGTCATTTGCTTGGACAGAAACATTGCGATTTGCCGGGGCCGCGCGTAGCTGCGCACCCGCTTTGGCCCGATCATGTCGGACAAGCGAATGTTGTAGTGTTCGGACACTTTGCGCTGGATTTCTTCGACCGTGACCTTGCGGTCTGACGCTTTGAGGATGTCGGACAGGCAATCTTGCGTCATCTCAAGCGTGATTTCGCAGCCCACAAGGCTTGCGAAGGCGAACAGACGCGTCAGCGCCCCTTCGAGGACGCGCACATTCGATGTGATCCGGTGCGCGAGGAATTCCAGGACGCCGTTGGCGAGTGTCAGATTTGGATAGTGCGCTTTGTGCACATCGACCTTGGATTGCAGCACGCCAAGGCGCAGTTCGTAATCGGTTGGGTGCAGATCCACCACAAGCCCGCATTGCATGCGCGAGCGGATGCGTTCTTCGAGATCTTTGATTTCGCCCGGTGCCCGATCAGCCGAGATGATGATCTGCTTGCCGGAATCCACAAGCGCATTGAATGTGTGGAAGAATTCTTCCTGTGTTGAATCCTTGCCTGCAATGAACTGCACATCGTCCACCATCAGCACATCGACGGACCTGAACAGTGTTTTGAAATCCATCATCTTGCGTTCGCGCAATGCGGTGATGAAACGGTACATGAACTGTTCGGCTGACAAATACAGCACGTTCAGTTCGGGCCGCCGTTCGCGCAGTTCGTTGGCGATGGCGTGCATGAGGTGCGTTTTCCCAAGCCCGACGCCACCATGCAGGAACAGTGGGTTGAATGTGACTGGCCCGCCTTCTGCGACGCGTCGCGCCGCTGCATTGGCCAGTTCGTTGGGCTTGCCCACGACAAAGCTATCAAACGTAAAGCGCGGATCAATGGGTGCGCCCGCACCGTTGGGATCGGCGGCTTCGACGGACTTTGGTTTGGATGGGGCGTTCGCAGAATCAATCCGCAGATCTTTAGACACATCAAAGCGCAGGCGCTGGACGTCTTGGCTGTGCCGGTTGAATTGGTAGATGATTTGATCGCCAAAGTTCTGGTCGACGTAGTTTCCGATAAAGCCGGTCGGCACCTCGAATGTGGCGACCCGTGCTTCGACTTGTTTCAACCGCAGTGGTGCGATCCAGCTCGAAAAACTATTGTCGGTCATATTATTTTTCAGCGCCTGCAATACGTCTGCCCAAACGTGTGTCGTCATACCAAATAACATCCCATTTTATATTCCTAGTCAGACGACGCCCTGTCGCCACGTTCACACAGCCCGAGGGCACGACTTTCCCGTTCGCCAACTTACGTTGACGTTCATGTCGTGCACCACATGCATAGGCCCCAGTCTGGCGGTGGTACGCCCCAATACGCACCTCCTGCCAATCCTACGACGGTCTCAAAACGGACAGCTGTGGCGCATCATAAAAGGCAAAACATGCCTATGATGCGCCTCAGACCCAAAGTTGAAGAACATGCGGTTCCCGCACGCACCACCCCTTTGCATGAAGATTTCAAAACCACCAATTTGCGCGCGACCTTAGACTAAGTTGACACGCTTCATCAGTTTTCTGAAATTCCAATGTCCCCCCCGGAACGATGTGAATCGCACCCTCAAGCTAGCAATTGGAACTGGGCTAATTCAACACAACAACGCGCTTGACAGAAACTTTACCTGCAAAGAATCTGTGACGTCTTTGAAAGCACTCAAAAACTTTTTGATTTGGCTTTTGGATAAAGAAAAAGCGCAACCTGAGGGTTGCGCTTTGAGCTGCTGATTCTGGCACATTTATGCCGTCAAACGCATATTAGCCGAGTGATTTGACCCGTGCTGCAAGGCGCGACATTTTCCGCGCTGCCGTATTCTTGTGGTATACCCCTTTGGTCACGCCGCGCATCAATTCAGGCTGGGCTGCCTTGAGTGCTGCGACAGATGCGTCCTTGTCGCCGGATGCGATTGCCTCTTCGACGGCGCGCAGGTGTGTGCGAATCCGTGAGCGGCGCATTTTGTTGATTGCAAAGCGCGCTTCGTTCTGGCGTGCGCGTTTTTTCGCTTGTGCTGAGTTAGCCATGTGTGTGTCTTTCGTTCGGGTTCATCAAATACATCTACATTGCGCCTGATGGCCCCACCGGGTTTTTTGTCACCGGCCGAATCTGCCAAAGCGGGCATCACACGCATGTTCAGCGCGCCGTATAGGTTGGAACGGCGCGCAAGGGAAGCCCTTAATTTAGCGGTCGCGGAACTGCGCTTCGCGCTTTTCAACGAAGGCCCCCATGCCTTCTTTCTGATCATCAGTCGCGAAAAGCGACTGGAACAACCGCCGTTCGTAGTTGATACCTTCGGCCAGCGTGGTTTCGTACGCCCGGTTCACCGCGTCCTTGGCCCCCATTGTTGCCAGTAGCGATTTTTCAGTGATCTTGATGGCCGTGTTGCGTGCTTCGTCCATCAGTTTCTTGGCGGGCACAACCCGGCTGACCAATCCGCTTTTTTCGGCCTCGGCGGCGTCCATGAAGCGCCCGGTCAGGTGCATATCCATTGATTTGGATTTGCCTACAAACCTTGTTAGCCGCTGTGTCCCGCCGATTCCGGCGATGACGCCAAGGTTGATTTCGGGTTGTCCGAATTTCGCGGTGTCGCTTGCAATGATAAAATCGCACATCATCGCCAGTTCGCATCCGCCCCCAAGCGCGTAGCCGGACACGGCTGCGATGATGGGTTTGCGCACTTTGAGGAATCGATCTGCTTCATCCGCAAAGAAGTTCTGCACATACATATCGACGAATGACTTATCAGCCATTTCGGAAATATCCGCCCCAGCCGCAAAGGCTTTGTCGGATCCGGTTAGAATGATGCAGCGCACTTTGTCTGACCCATCCGCCTCTGCCACCGCTTCGGCCAGTTCCCCCAGAAGCGTCGCGTTAAGTGCGTTCATCGCTTCGGGGCGGTTCAGCGTGATCGTTGCAACGTAGTCGTCGATATCAACGATGATCGTTTCATAAGCCATGTGGATCGCTTTGGTTGCTGCGGTTCAAAGGGGTTGATGCGCAAACTTGCGCTGCCGATCAAGCTATCTTTGGCATTGCGGACAGAAGAAAGATGAGCGTCCCGATTGCACGATTCGGCTGATTTCCTTTTCGCAATTGGGGGTTACGCATGGGTTTCCTGCCTGATCGTACACTTTGAATGTGTGTTGGAAATACCCCAGTTCGCCATCAGTTTGCTTGTAATCGCGCAAGGATGACCCCCCTGCGGCGATGGCTTCGGTCAGGACGGTGCGGATATGGGGGACAAGTGTCGCGACTCGGGCTGCGCTGATTTTGCCTGCTTTGCGTGCCGGGTGGATGCCTGCCCGGAATAACACTTCGCAGACGTAGATGTTGCCAAGGCCTGATACGATCCTTTGGTCCAACAGCGCTGTTTTGATCGGTGTGCTTTTGCCCTTCAGCTTATCGATCAGATAGGCTTCGTTGAAATTATTCCCCAGCGGTTCAGGCCCAAGGTCGCGCATCAGCCAATGCGCGCCGTCTTGCGCTGTTTCCATCAGGTCCATCGCCCCGAACCGCCGCGCATCGTTGAAGGTGATCCGCACGTCATTGTCCAAATGCAGCACGACATGGTCGTGTTTTGCCGGGGCCGGGTGTGCGTGGTGGAAGTCACCGACCGTGTGCCCCGAAATCAACATCCGCCCAGACATGCCAAGATGGATCAGCAGTGTTTCATTGGTGTCCAGATCAGCAAGGATGTATTTGGACCGGCGGCGCAGTTGCTTGATCGTCGCCCCTGTCAGCCGTTCGGCCATGCTGTCCGGGAAGGGCCAGCGTAGGTCTGGCCGGTTCACATCGGCGCGGGCGATGATCTGCCCCTCCATCACGGGCGCAAGCCCGGCGCGGACGGTTTCGACCTCTGGAAGTTCGGGCATGCTGACCTGCTTGGTTTGTGACGTTGCATAAGTAAGCGACGTACCCGCGGGGGCAAGTTGATTTTCGCGCCCCGCGTCGTTTGGGCCGATTGCAGTTTGCTATGCTGGCCCTATCTACCCCTGAGCAAAGACAATTTGTCCTTTGTGCCCAACGGGTATAACCCAGAGACGACGTTACCAAGGCGGACCTTTGACATGACCGATAAATCCGACAGCACCACGCATTTTGGTTTTGAAACGGTGCCTGAGGGCGAAAAGGCGGGCCGGGTGCAGGGCGTCTTTTCTTCGGTCGCATCCAAGTATGACGTGATGAATGACGTGATGTCAGGCGGTGTGCATCGCATCTGGAAAGACGCGATGATGGACTGGCTTGCCCCGCGGGCTGGGCAAAAGTTGCTGGATGTCGCCGGGGGTACAGGTGATATTTCGTTTCGTTTTTTGAAGCGGGCTGGCTATGGCCATGCCACTGTTCTGGATCTCACCGAGCCGATGTTGATTGAGGGACGCAAACGCGCCGAGGCTGCGCGTCTGACCGATAGCCTTGATTGGGTTGTCGGTGATGCGATGGCGTTGCCGTTTGAGGATAACACCTTTGATGTCTACACGATTTCCTTCGGTATTCGGAATGTGACGCGGCCCCAAGAGGCCTTGAATGAGGCGTTTCGCGTTTTGCGCCCCGGCGGTCGTTTGATGGTGTTGGAATTCAGCCAATTGCCGAACCCAATGATGCAGGCCGCCTATGATGCCTATTCGTTCAACGTCATCCCGCGCATGGGTCAGATGATTGCAGGGGACCGGGATAGCTATCAGTACCTTGTTGAATCTATTCGTAATTTTCCCGACCAAGAGACGTTTCTTGCTATGGTGCGCGCT
The DNA here is from genome assembly GCA_964414165.1 of uncultured Cognatiyoonia sp. Taxonomy (GTDB): domain Bacteria; phylum Pseudomonadota; class Alphaproteobacteria; order Rhodobacterales; family Rhodobacteraceae; genus Cognatiyoonia. The sequence continues at coordinate 45,226 of CAYPVL010000008.1, read as the reverse complement.
GCTGGTTTTGAAAACGCGAAGTATCGCAATATGACGATGGGCGTGGCTTGTCTGCATTCTGGTTGGAAGCTCTGACTTGCGCGGCCCGCACAACATTATTCGCCTGATCCGCACGGGCGCGACGCTGGAACGGACCGGCGCGATGAAGGTCGTGCTTGCGGCCTTTGACGCGCCTGTATTGCTGAAAGTGTTGTTTCGCATGCTGGTTTGGCCGTTCCAATGGCTGGGCTTTAAGGGTGATGTGAATATGTCGCCTGTGCCGCGTGCTTTGGTGGTGTTGGGACCTGCCTACATCAAGTTCGGGCAGATTTTATCGACGCGTCCCGATGTTGTTGGCGCTGAAATGGCCGATGAATTGCGCGTGTTGCAGGATGCTTTGCCGCCGTTTTCAATGGCCGAGGCGCGGGCGACATTTAAACGCGAATTGGGTGTTGAGGTGGATGATGTTTTTTCATCCTTTTCAGAACCTGTCGCGGCGGCGTCATTGGCCCAAGTGCACAAGGCGCATCTGTCGGATTCTGGCGATGCGGTTGCGGTGAAAATCTTGCGTCCGGGGATCGAAAAAGCATTTCGCAAGGATGTGGATGCGTTCTATTTTGCGGCCCGCACGATCGAGCTTTTATCTCCATCCTCACGCCGCTTGCGCCCGATGGATGTGATCACCCATTTTGAGGGGATCGTGTTGGGCGAATTGGATTTACGTCTTGAAAGTTCGGCAGCGGCTGAATTTGCGGCCAACACTGCGGGGGATGCCGGGTTTCAGGTGCCGCTGGTCCGCTGGCATCTGTCGGGCCGCCGCGTGATGACGCTGGACTGGGCCGAGGGGACGAATGCCGGGGATAATGCTGCCTTGGATGCGGCCGGGCATGATCGTCAGGAACTGTCGGTGCGCGTATTGCAGATGTTCCTGAACCACGCTTTGCGCGACGGGTTTTTCCATGGCGATATGCATCAGGGGAATCTGAAGGTTGCCCCGAATGGTGATCTGATTGCCTTTGATTTTGGGATCATGGGCCGGATTGATGAATACACCCGCCGGGTCTATGCCGAGATCCTGTTTGGCTTTATCCGCAAAGACTATAAACGCGTGGCCGAGGTGCATTTTGAGGCGGGGTATGTTCCCGCTGACCGCGATGTTGATGAATTTGCCCGTGCCTTGCGCGCGGTGGGCGAACCGATCTTTGGGATGGATGCCAGCCATATTTCGATGGCCCGCTTGCTGAGTTACCTGTTTGAGGTGACCGAACGCTTTGGCATGGAAACCCGTACTGAATTGATCTTGCTTCAACGCACGATGGTGGTGGTTGAAGGTGTCGCCCGGTCACTGGATGATCGGATGAACATCTGGGAAGCGGCCCGCCCGGTGGTTGAAGATTACATCAAGGAAAGCATCGGGCCGAAGGCCCTTCTGCGTGATCTGGGCAAGACGGCGGTCATTCTGGCCCGCTTTGGTCCGCAATTGCCGCGCCTCGCGGAAGAGGCACTGATCCGTTTGAACAATCCGCCCCCACCGCCAAAGCCCCAACGCCGCATTGCGCGCTTGTCATGGATGGCTTTGGGCGGGGTTCTTGTTGGCGGTGGTATTTGGGTTGGTCAGATTTTATTGGCGCTATGATCCGACCTCGCGCAGGGCTGTGACGGTGCTGGCTTCAATGTTTTGACCACCTGCAAGGGTCAGCATGGACACCCCGTTATTGGACTGCACTTCGGTGACGCGGCTGTAGGTTGCCGCTTCGTCTTGCTGAAGGGCGCTTGACCCGTCAAAGCTGATCGTTTCAAAGCTGTAGATCCCATTTGGCAAGGGCGTGCCGTTCGCGCCGACGCCTGCCCATGTTACGTTTTCAGCCTGCGTTCCGATATCAAGCCGTTGTACTTCGGTGCCATTCGCATCGCGCACCAAAAGCTGTGCAGAGGTTGCGAAACTTGCCGGTTCCGGGGCCACGGTGATGGGTGCCCCGTCAAAATAGGCGGGGCCGACGGCGCGCGCCTCCATCCCGACCCAACTTGCCATTTGTGCCAACCCTGCTGTGCCGTTTTGTGCGGCCAAGCCGCGCAATAGATCATTTGTCAGGACCTGTTGTTCGACGCCGGAAAACGTCGCAAGTTGCACAGCGTAATCTGATGAATCGACCGGGTTTAGCGGGTCCTGATTTTGCATTTGAACGGTTAACATGCGCAAGAAAGTTTCGAAATCCGAACTGATTTCAGAGGTGGCTGCCGGCGTTGTGGGTGGTGGTCCTGCCACAGCCGCGAGGGTGGGAGAAATTTCCATATCTTATTCCTTACATGCGAAGATCAAGGCCGCCGGATGATCCCATGTTGACGGGGCGCATCACGTCGGAATTGTCTTCAAGTGTGCTGTTTTGTTGGACGTTAGCTTCAGGCTGTTGTCCGGATTGCCCCTGTTGATCTTGGGCAAATGTGAAACTGGTGGTGCTGTAGCCCAAATTTTTGAATTCTTGCGACAGTGTTTCGATATGACGGCGCAGTAGATCGTTGGTTTCGGGGCGTTCGGTATGGATCAGTACCGTGATGCCGGTTTCCTGCGCTGACATCACCATACGCACCTTTCCCAATTCTTCGGGTGAAAGGACAATTTCAGTTGATCCACCCACAGATTGTGACACTGCCACGGCCATCTGATGGGACACAGTCTTGGCCAGTTGCGGTGTTTGTGGCGGCATTTGCGTGGCTTCGGTTGCTGATACGCGCGGTTGGCCCGTTTGCACGTCGTTGATTCCTTGGACCAATGGAATCTCTAAGGGCGGTTTAAAAAGCTCTGTCTCTGTTGTTGTTGGCATGAAGGGTGCAATCGCTGGTGCAATGGGTGCGGAGATTTCTGTGGGCGTCCTTACCACTTGTGGTGTCTGTGGATGGATTGAGGGTGCCGGGGCCTCTTCCCGCATTCTGATCGGGTCTGTATGCGTTTCCTTTGAAATGGTTTGGATGACATATTGCCCGATGGATGGGGGCTGAACGGGCGTTGCCGCTTGCGGCAGTTGCGCTGGCTTTGCGTCTATTCCGCCTTCATTTGTTGCGGGGCGTTTATCACGCGGAATCCCATTTTCTGCTGGGAGCGCTGGACGCATCGCTATGTTTGCTTCAAGCGGTTTTGCTGGGCTTGGTTCCGTTTGCAAAATTGGGGCTGCAAATTTCGGCTTATCCGGTTGTCGCACGGATTCTTGACGTGGCTGATCGGCGTCACCTGCTACCATTTTCGCCAAAACCTGCTGCGGCTTTTCAATCAGACCTGCTGCTTGCCCTTGTTCGGGCTGCTGTGCCACCCGATTCGCCGTTTGGGTGACCTGTTCTATCGGTAGTTTTTCTGCCGTCACTTTCGGATCGACTGGGATTGTCGCGAAGGCCGTTTCAAGAAACGTCTTTTGTGGTTTTTCAGGCGTGACTTGCATGGGCAGTGCTTCGATCTCTGCTGTGATCACCGGCTTGTCCGGTTCACCTTCTGTAACCTTCGGGTCGTCTTGTTCTTCAATGATTTCAGCGCTTTCAATCGTGTTCGGAAGGGCAACGTCCGCTGGTTCATTTTCCATAGTCCCAAGGTCAAACATCATGCTGAACGAAACCTGAGCGATAATCGGTTTCGTGTCGGGCACCCCATCTGCGGCCACCCCTTGAACAGGCGGCATGATCGGGACGAGTGGAAATGTCATTGGCAGACTCACCTTCAAAAAACGATGGCCCATTCATTTCACATAAAAACTAACGGATTATTTACTGCTGATCGCCAAAAAGGGGGCATCACGAAAGGATCGATGTCTTGCAACAAATTCCTGTCTTGCCGCTTCAATCCCCCGTGCCTGTTCTGGCGCAGGGATCTGATGTTGCTTTGCGCGCTGCTGCTGAAAAGCTTGAAGCAACTTTTTTGGCTGAAATGTTGAAGTCAGCAGGGCTTGAACCCCAATCCGGTGCCTTTGGTGGCGGAATCGGGGAGGAACAATTTACGTCGTTCCTGCGCACCGCCCAAGCAGAACGGATGGTGGAGGCTGGTGGTATTGGCCTGGCAGAAACGATTTTTCATGCCATGAAAGCGCGTGCAGATGGCGAATAGTGCGATCCAAGATCTGCTTGCGGTGCTTGATCGGGAGGGAGAGGCTCTGCGGATTGGTGATCTTGCCGAGATTGCAGTGATTGCGGATGAGAAATCGAAACTGGGCCTTGCCCTGGAAAGCCAAAGCGCGACACAGGCCGAGCTTGAGATTTTGCGCGCGAAGGCCTCTGCGAATGCCAGTCTTTTGGCTGCGGCGATTCGTGGGATCAAGGCCGCGCGCAGCCGGTTGGAAGCCTTGTCAGAGGTGCGGGATACATTGAGTGTTTATGGGCCAACCGGCCAGCTTGATCGGGTGGCGACCGGCCAGTCAGACGTTGAACGCAAAGCGTGAAAGGCACGATGGTTTATTCAAATTGCAGCTAAGTTCAGGGCGTCTGTTAACGCATCATTCAGATAGTTTCTGCATACCGAACGCATCCAGAACGGACAATTTCCTTACCTGTGTAAGGCCCGCGTCAGAACGGCGGTCCCGCGCCCTTCAAAAGAAGGGTAAACAAAAACATGACGCTAAAGGCGTCGAAATGAAAGTGACACTATGTCCAGTATTCTGACAAACAATGGCGCAATGGTTGCGCTGCAAACGCTGAAGTCTATCAACAGCGACCTTGGCAAAACCCAAGATATGATTTCAACCGGCAAAAGCATTGGTTCTGCGAAGGATAATGCTGCAATCTGGTCGATCTCCAAAGTGATGGAATCCGATGTTCAGGGCTTTAAGGCCATCAGTTCAAGCCTTTCTTTAGGTGAATCAACAGTTGCTGTTGCCCGTCAAGCATCTGAAACTGTGACTGATCTGCTGACGCAGATGAAAGATAAGATCGTTGCCAGCCAAGAATCAAATGTCGATCGCGATAAGATTCAACTTGATATTGATGCTTTGCGCGACCAGATCACATCCGTTGTTGGTGCGGCCCAGTTCAATGGTCTGAACCTGCTGTCTAACACCGAATTGGAAGCTGGAACTGGCACAGTTGACGTTCTGGCGTCGCTTGATCGGTCTGGTGATGGTGTAACGGCAAGTAATATCAGCGTTGGCAAGAACGACCTTGGAACGGGCGCTTCTTCCATCGCAGCTGGTGCGACAGCTATTGCTGCTGCGAGCAATGACATCACCGCAGGTACGGCTGACACGTCGGCAGCCGCGTTGACAGGTGCCGCCACAGCGCCAACCACGGCGGTGACAATTGCAACAGATGCGACTGACAGTATCGCAGCCGGTCAAGGCTTTAACGTCCAAATATCCGGCGTCGCAGGTCTTGATGCAGGTCTTGCGACCGGCGGCCTTTCGGACATTAAATATGTCGCGCGTGATGGTGATACCGCCAAAGACGTGACTGAAGGCCTAGCAGCATCATTTAACGAATATGTTGCCGGAAATCTGACGGATCGTTCCGATATTCAGGCTGTAGCGTCGGTCGACACCAATGGTGATGCAATCCTCACCTTTACTGGGTCCAATGTCGTTGGCGAAAACTTCAGCGTGAATGTCAGCCAGTATGACGACACCGACACTGCCATTGGTGGTGGGCTTGAAGCACTGAGTGAGATTGACGTCACGACTGATGCTGGCGCTGACAGTGCGTTGACCAAAATCGAAGGTCTGATTGGCAAGGCTATCGATTCGGCTGCTGCCTTTGGTTCGGCGCAAGGCCGAATTGAAATTCAGTCAAACTTCGTTTCCAAGCTTTCGGATGCATTGAAGTCCGGTATCGGGACTTTGGTTGATGCGGACATGGAAGAAGCTTCTGCCCGCTTGCAGGCCCTTCAGGTGCAGCAACAGCTGGGTGTGCAGTCCTTGTCGATTGCCAATCAGGCACCGCAGTCAATCCTGTCACTGTTCCGTTAAACCTTTCGCGCTGGGCGTCATCTTGACGCCCAGCGCATCAAATAAGCCTTCGATCCAGCGTGGCAAAAGCCCGCTGCGTTTCACTCTGTCCCGGAAGGACCACTCGTGAACGTCTCAGAACTCGCCCTTCGCGCCTATGCCCCGAACAAGGTTGCCGTTCAAACCCCGCGGTCCACAGAAGCCAAGCTTTTGTCGCAAGTCACATCGCAGTTGCAACGGCTTTTAGATGGGAGGGGGTCTTTTGCGGATCTTGCCGAAGCAGTTCACCGGAACCGGGAAATGTGGACAATTCTTGCCGGCGATGTTGCTGATCCGGCCAATGAATTGCCAGAAATGCTGCGTGCGCAGATTTTCTATCTTGCTGAATTTACCCATGACCATAGTCAGAAAGTGCTACGCGAAGACGCGTCTGTTGCGCCACTTATTGATATCAATACAGCAATCTTACGTGGCTTGAACGGGACGGGGGCATCCAACTGATGTCGGGTCTGGTACTGAAACTTACACCGCGGGAACGTGTGCTGGTCAACGGAGCTGTTATTGAAAACGGGGATCGGCGCAGCAAACTTTCAATACTTACACCAAATGCAAATATTCTGCGGTTACGTGATGCTATTCGTCCTGATGAAGCCGTCACACCGGTACGTCGTGTTTGCTATGTTGCGCAGCTTGTTCTTTCAGGTGACGTGCCAGATGAGGAGGCTTTTCCGCAACTTCTGCGTGGTATTGAGCAACTCAGCCAAGTCTTCGTTGATGACGACAGCCGCCGCCACCTTTCCATTGCAACGGATGCTTTGCGCAAACATGACCATTACCGCATGCTGAAATCGCTACGTGCGATCCTTCCGCGTGAGGACAGATTGTTGGCGGCTCAGCGAAACTGACCTTTGCGCCCTGGCCAATCCGATGCGCCGTGTTGATCCTTGATATTCCCGGTTCTTATCCTTCGTTTGTGTCGCCCGCTGTATTCAAGGCCAAACGCAATGCTGCAAAATGTTGTTCCGGGGATTTCCCATCTTTGAGCGCGAGGAACCGTTCAATCGCGGGCTGGGATTTGATTGCGGCGTCGATGTCTTTGTCAGACCCAGCTTCATAAAGACCAGCCTGAATCATCAAAGCGGCTTTGTCATAGGTGCCAAGCCTTTTGCGGGTCTGATTGATCAGACTGTTTTCCAGCGGTGTCGCTGCGGCGGGAAGTGCGCGCGAAACAGACCGTAACACATCAATCGCCGGGAACCGCCCGCGCTCTGCGATTTCCCGATCAAGGATGATGTGGCCGTCCAAGATGCCACGCAGCATATCGGCAACCGGTTCCTCCATATCTGAGCCGGCGACCAGCACTGTGTAGATGGCCGTGATATCCCCCGTGCCTTCTTGCCCGGGTCCTGCGCGTTCGCATAATGCGGCGATGGCCCCGCCTGTTGAGGGTGGAAAGCCGCGCAGGCTTGTTTCTTCTCCGGCGGATGCTGCTACTTCGCGGTGCGCTTCGCAAAAGCGCGTCACCGAATCGCATAAAAGCAAGACCTGCAGCCCTTGATCGCGGAAGTATTCCGCCACAGCCGTTGCCGCCCAAGCACACCGTCGGCGCATGTGTGGCGCCGTATCTGATGTTGCGGCGACGACGATGGCCCGTGCCATACCCTCTAGCCCTAACACGTCTTGCGTGAAATGACGCACTTCGCGCCCCCGCTCTCCGACAAGGGCAATGACGATGATGTCTGCATTCACCCCCCGCGCAAGATCAGCGAGCAGCGTTGATTTGCCGACCCCAGATCCGGCAAACAGCCCGATCCGCTGCCCCTGCACAATGGGCAGCAAGGTGTTCAACGCTGACAACCCGGTATCAAGCCGTTCCCCGAAACCACGCCGATCATGCGGCACAATCGGTCGTCCGTGCAACACGGACCCCCCGGTACCAGGCAAAAGTGGCCGCCCATCAAGGGGTTCTCCGTCAGGGTCGATGACCCGCCCGATCCAGCTTTGATCCGGTGCGAAGCGCGGCCGCCTTGTGAGGATAACGGCCGTGTTTAAAGCCACGCCTTCAACGGACCCATCGACAAGTACATCAACAGAATCGGGCTGAAGCCGGATGATTTCACCCTCAAGAACCGATGCCCCGTTGCGCAATTGGATCCGGTCGCCCAGCCGTGTGGTGCGCGGCAAACCGGTCACTTCCAGCTTGCCCCCCGACACTTTTGCGACGCGCCCGACCGCATGTTTCGCAACGGTGTCCCGGATGACAGCGGTCACGTGATCAAGGGTAATTGCCCCCATAAATTTGAATCCTTTTTGCTTCAACAACGCCTTCTTAAGGAATCACCCTTAATTGTTAGTTGAAGTCACCAAGGGAGAAGCCCTGATGTACCAAAATCTTGAACTTTTTCGCACCGCTGGCGCGATGGCACAGCATGCGGGCGCACGGCAAGCCGTGACCGCGCGCAATATCGCGAATGCGGATACGCCCGGTTATCAGGCGATGCAGATGCCCAGCTTTGCCGATGCGTTTGATGGGCACCGGCAGTCCATTCATCAAACCCGCGCTGATCACCTTCTGACCGAGGCGCGGCATCGTGAAAGACTGATGTCGCTTGCCGACACAGAACCTTCTCCCAACGGGAACAGCGTGTCGATTGAAGAAGAGATGATGCGTGCGGTTGCGATCAGCCGTGAACACAACCGGTCGCTTGCGATCTATCGCCACGGCATGACGGTGCTGCGCGCCGCCCTTGGCCGATAGGAGTGGGTGAATGACAGATTTTTCTGATGCGATGAGTGTGTCAACCAGCGGTATGAAAGCGCAGGCAACGCGGCTGCGTCATGTGTCTGAAAATATCGCAAATACAGATACGCCGGGGTATCGCCGCAAGACAATCTCGTTTGAGGAAGCCATGCAAAGTGGGCGGGTTGAGACGGGGCGCGTGACGCTTGATCAGGCGGACCTTACCCAAATCTATGATCCGGGCAATCCGCTTGCGGATGGGACAGGCCATTACAACGGATCGAACGTGAATCTGTTGCTGGAAATTGCTGACGCCCGCGAGGCGCAGCGCAGTTATGAAGCCAACCTCAAAGTGTTTGACCAAGTGCGCCAGATGTCGAGCGCGCTGATGGATCTTCTCAGAAAATAAGGACGGAATTGATGGATATTCGCAGCACACTTGTCGCGCAAAACTATGCGGCAACAAAGACAGTCACGGCACCAGAGCCGAATTCTGGTGGCGGTTTGATGGCGGCGGCGCAGGATTTTGCCCAAACCCTGCGCATGAGTGAGCAGACAGCCATGCAATCCATGACCCAAGGGGCCGACCCGCATACATTGGTGCAGGCTTTGGCGCAGACGGAACTTGCGGTGCAAACCGCTGTGACGGTGCGGGACAAGGTTGTTGAGGCTTATCAGGAAATTCTGCGGATGCCCGTCTGAACATGGGCGAGGCGCTGTTTTATGACACCCTGCGCGAAGGGCTTTGGATTGCGGTTGTGATCTCAATTCCGATCCTGAGCGTGGCTTTGATTGCGGGGTTGATCATCGGGCTGTTTCAGGCGCTGACCTCTATTCAGGAAATGACCCTGACTTTCGTGCCCAAGCTGGCCGCCATTGTCGCGGTGTTTTGGGTCACGATGGCCTTTATGACCCAATCCTTGGTGAGCTTTTTCCAAGGCACCCTTATCCCCATCATTGCAGGAGGCTGACAATGGACAATGCGACCTACGCCACGCTGACGCGGCAATCCGGGCTTATGCGCGAATTGCAGATTGTGGCCAATAATATCGCCAATGCATCGACCACAGGCTTTCAGGCTGAAGGGATGATGTTTTCCGAACATATTGCCAGAACCGGCGTTGATTACGATTCGCTTTCGATGGCCTCGGCCCATGTGCGCGAAACGAACCATACCCAAGGGACGTTGTCCCAAACTGGCGGGCCTTTTGATCTGGCGATTGAAGGGGATGGGTATTTTCTGATCGAAACCGCCGGGGGTGAGAGGTTGACGCGTGCGGGCAGTTTTACGCCGGACGCCAATGGTGATCTTGTCACGATGGATGGCAACCGTGTGCTGGATGCGGGCGGTGCCCCTGTGTTTATTCCCACAGGCGTCGGGCCCATTGCGATTGCCCCTGATGGTACGATCAGTGCAGAAGGGCAGCCAGTTGGCCAAATCGGCCTTGTTGTCCCGACGGACCCGACGCAGATGGTGCGTCAGGGCAGCGTATTGTTTGATGCACAAGGCGGGTTCGCACCGGCCGAAGATGGGCGGATGGTGCAGGGTTTCCTTGAGGATTCTAATGTTAATCCGATCATTCAAATTGGCCGCATGATCGAGGTGCAGCGCGCCTATGAGTTGGGCCAGACATTTCTTGATAAAGAGGATGAACGCATTCGCAGCGTCATCCGTGCACTTAGTAAATAATAAAGGGGTTTTGAAATGCGCGCATTGAAAATTGCGGCTGCCGGGATGACCGCGCAGCAAATGCGGGTTGAGGTGATTTCCAACAACCTCGCCAATATGAGTACGACGGGCTACAACCCGCGCCGCGCGGAATTTGCCGACCTGCATTATCAACAGGTTGCAAGGCCCGGCACGATCAACGCCTCTGATGGCACTGTGCTGCCTACGGGCATTCAGCTTGGGTTGGGGGTGCGCGCCAGTGCGGTATCGGTGATGTTGTCCCAAGGGTCGATTGCGCAAACCGGTGGTGATCTGGATGTCGCCATTGAAGGGCAGGGCTATCTTGAAGTGACGCTGCCCAATGGCAACGCTGCCTATACCCGCGATGGCGCGCTCAAACGCACGGGCGACGGGTTGATTGTGACAGCTGATGGCTATCCGGTCGTGCCCAATATCACCATTCCTGCCGATGCCCGCAGTGTTTCGATCAACGCCGAGGGCGAAGTGTTCGCCTATTTCACCGACCGCGTCGAGGCAGAGCAGTTGGGCCAGTTAAACATCGCAGGTTTCACAAACCCCAAAGGGCTTGAGGCGATTGGATCGAACCTTTTCCTTGAATCGCCTGCCTCTGGCCCATCGGTGGTGACGACGCCCGGTTTGGATGGTCTTGGGACGTTGCGCCAAGGCTATCTTGAAGATAGTTCGGTTGATCCTGTGCGCGAAGTCACCGATTTGATCGAGGCGCAGCGCGGCTATGAATTGAACTCTAAAGTGATCACAGCAGGGGATCAGATGCTGGGTGCCATGGTGCAGATACGATGATCCGGTTTTTATGCATCTTGTTCTTGGCGGGCCCAGCCGCGGCTGACACGATTGTCGCGGCCCGCACGATCAAGGCCCAAACGATCATCGCGCCCAGCGATTTGGCTGTGCAGCCGACGACATTGCCGGGCGGCGAAAGTGACCCGGCGCTTTTTGTCGGGATGGAAGCACGGGTCGCGCTTTATGCAGGGCGCCCCATTCGGGCCGCTGATGTGGGATTTCCGGCAATCGTGGACCGCAACCAGCTGGTTCCCCTTGTTTATAACGCCAATGGTTTGATCATTCGCACCGAAGGGCGCGCCCTTGGGCGTGCTGGCGTTGGCGAAGTCATCCGTGTGATGAACATGTCATCGCGCAACACTGTCAGCGCGCGGATTGGCGAAGATGGTGCTGCCTATGTGATGACGGGGGGGAATGGATGAGGGTTCTTTCTGCGCTTTTCACATGTTTTTTGATCGCTGGATGCAGTTCGACAGAGATTGGGAAAACACCCGAACTCACGCCGATTTCAGCATCTGCCGACCGTACCGCCATGACCACCTATGGATTGCCCCAATCGGTTCGACCGGCACCACATTTTCCGGGTGCCTCGGCCTCGCTTTGGACTGGTGATCGTGGGTCATTGCTTGGTGAACGGCGGGCGATGGAACGGGGGGATATTCTAACCGTCGTGATCGAGATTGATGATCAGGCTGAAATTTCGAATTCGACGGATCGGTCGCGGTCTGCGTCCCAAGATCTTGGCGTGCCGCAACTATTTGGGATTCCGCAGCGGATTGATCGTGCCTTGCCCGAGGGCGCGACACTTGGTGGTGCTGTTTCGGTGAATTCGAACAGCAGTTCGAACGGCGATGGATCGGTCCGGCGCAATGAAAAGCTGACGTTGCGCGTTGCTGCGACGATCATTGATGTTTTGCCCAATGGCGTGCTGTCTGTCGCGGGCCAGCAAGAGGTGCGGGTGAATTTTGAGGTGCGCGAATTGCTGGTGTCTGGCTTTGTGCGTCCCAACGATATCACCCGTCAAAATGAAATCACTTACGACAAAATCGCCTCGGCCCGGATTTCCTATGGCGGTCGGGGGCAAATCACCGACGTGCAGCAACCACGCTTTGGGCAGCAGGCACTTGAAACCATTCTGCCATTTTAGACCAAGGATAACCGTATGAAAAAGCTTCTTCTTCCGATTATTCTGTTGTTGGTTGGCACGGGGTCTGGCGTGGGGGCTGGTCTTTTCTTGATGGAAGATGCGCCAGAAGACCTTGCCATGTCGACCGATCACCCCTGCGGTGAACCTGCCGAAATGGCAAAGGCACCCGAGGCTGTTCCGCTTGAAACGACGACTGAATTTGCAAAACTAAGCAATCAGTTCGTTGTGCCTGTGGTCAAAGAAGGAGAGGTTGCGGCGATGGTCGTCCTGTCTTTGAGTGTCGAGGTTGTCGAGGGCAACAAAGATGTGGTGTTTCAGACAGAACCAAAACTGCGCAATGCATTCCTGCAAGTGCTGTTTAACCATGCAAACATCGATGGGTTTTCCGGGAACTTCACGACAAGTTCGAACATGCGGATCTTGCGGGAAGAACTGCTGCGTTCGGCGCAAAAAGTGCTGGGCGAAAATGCCTTGGATGTTTTGATCCTGGATATTGTGCGTCAGGATAATTGACGTTGCTGTGCAAGTAATTTTGCCAGACGCTGCCTTTTCAAAAGGGCCTGAACTGTTTGATCTTTCCCAAATGCGCGTTTGAGGGCCGACCGGGCGGCATCTTTTTGCACAAAAACCCGTGCGAGTTCATGGTTCAGTTCTTCGCGGCGATGATCAATCCAAACCTGCCATTTGACGTCTGCACCGATAGCTTGCGTATTGCCACCATTTTGCACCATTTGGTGCCGCGCTGATTGAAGCGACGCAAGTTGGCTGCGCAGCGCTTCCTCTTCTGTAAGTAACGCTTGCATTTTCGCCTGCGCAGAATCCATGGCCGTATTGGTAATTCTTGCAAGGCGTTCATAATCGCTTGGCTTGCTCATCCGAATTTTGCCTTTTTGCGCAGGGCCTCGGCAAAACGGATCGCGGCTGCGACCGGGCCGTAAAGCGCCATTGGAATCTGCTGTCCAATCTCGACTGTGGCGTGCAGGGCGCGTGCTGTTGGTGGATCAGAATGGATTGGAACCGAATTTTCAATCGCGATCGATCTGATCTTTGCGGCAATATCATCGACCCCCTTGGCGACACATTCCGGTGCCGCGCCCGGTGCGCGGGACCACTTCAATGCGACGGCATAGTGGGTTGGGTTTACGATGATCACGTCGGCTGTCGGCACGTCGGTTAACATTTGGTTCATTGCAATATCGTAGGCCCGCTGACGGCGTTGCTGCTTCATCATCGGATCGCCTTCGGATTGTTTGGTTTCGTCCATCATTTCCTTGCGTGACATCCGATGCTTGCGCATGTGTTCGGCCTTTTGAAACAAAAAATCGATAGTGCCGAGGATGAAGGCGATGACGATAACGATCATCATTAACGCGACAATAAGGCGGCCCAATTCAACAACGACGAGGGCCGGATCAAGGTACATCGCCGCCACCATGCGTGGCATTTGCGATGACAAGAAGATCCCAAGAACTGTGCCATAAATGATAAGCTTTACGGTGCTTTTCAGGAATTCAAATAAGCCTGCCCGCCCAAATTTGTTCTTCGCCCCAGAAATGGGGGATATGCGCGACAGTTTTGGAGCCAGTTTACTTGGCGCGAAAACCAAACCGCGTTGCGCGATGATGCACACAATTGCAAGGATCATCGGCCCTGCAAACCATGGTGCGATTGCGATTGCTGTTGATAACATGACGTGGCCCATGATGGGGATTTGTGAGCCAGCAAAGCTGATCCGGGCCAAACTATCCGCACTTTCGTGCAGTTTCATCAAGATTTCCCCAAGCCCGATCAGGGCATTTGCCCCGATTGCTGTCGCGATCAGAACGAACCCGGCATAGGCCGCCGCGGTTATCAGATCGTTTGATTTTGCAATTTCACCCTTCTTGCGGGCATCATCCAATTTCTTCTGGCTTGGCTCAAACTGTTTATCATCATCTTCGCCGCCCTCGCTCATGGGATCACCGTTTCGGGCGACATGATGAATTGTCCCATTCTATCGATCCAGATCGACAACATAATTGGCGCTGTCACAAACAAAAGGAACAGGCCGCCAGCGGTGATTGCGGGGGCGCCAACGAATGATACCATCAGCTGCGGCATCGCTTTGTTGATGATCCCAAGCGTCACATTATAGATTAATGAGGCCAAAACGAATGGTGCGGAAAGCGTGAAGCCAAGCGCGAAAGTTTGGCTGACGGTCGCAAGTCCAAAGGCGGATACTGTCGCCGAAGGAACTAAAATTCCAAGCGGAACAAGGGTATAGCCGTGTATCATGTAGCGCGCAAATTCAACATGTAGCCCCATCACGGCGGCAAGCGCGAGTCCCGAAATAACCAGAACGTGCCCGATGGCTGGCTGCGCATCTGCCCCCGCCGTGCCGCCGAAAATCTGGGACAACGATGTTGATTGTGCTGCGATTGATCCGGCGGTTTGAAGCGCGATAACAAAAAACCGCAAAAGAAGGCCAAAGAAAATCCCTGCGATCACTTCGGGCGCGCAAATGGTGAGTGTTCCCACCAAATCGGCGGGCATCGGGGGCACATTGTTTGCGATCGCAGGGTAGACGATAGCTGAAAATGTAAACGCAATGGCAAAACGGACGCGCGCCGGGATTGATTGTTCTCCGAAAACGGGGATGAATGACACGATTGCCCCGATCCGTAAGAAAACGAGGCCAAAGCCCCACATGATTTGTTGCCATTGGGGGAAGAGGCGGGCGAGTTCTTCCATTAACCAGGTACAAGTCCGACAAGCGCTGGGCGCGCATCAATCCCGATTTCTTCGAAAGACAGGACCGGATTAAGGATCCCTTTTGCCGACATGACTGTGCGAAGAAATCTGCGCCGCCGCATTGATGTGACGACGGCTGCATAGGTGCCGGTTTCTGCAGCCTGCGATAGTTTTTCGGCAATACCGTCGGCAAGTCGGTTGAAGTCTTCGGGGGGAAGCGCGACATCACCACCGCCCCGCTCTGTTCGGATTTCATAAGTGGTAAATGCATCTTCCCATTCGGGCGAAAGTTGGACCAACGGGATTGTGCCATCACTGCGCCGAACCTCGGCGACCAGTTGGAAACCAAGGCGCTGTCGCACATGTTCTGTAATGGAATCAATGGTTTGGTGGATTTGTCGTCCTTCAGCCGTGGCCTCAAGAATAAGGGGGAGATTGCGCACCGAAACCCGTTCTTCCAGGAGGAGCCGCATGACGGATAGCAGAATATCCATCGGCACGCGGTCCGGCATCAATTCGTCGAGCAATTTGCGGTTTGCTTCACTGCGCGCGGGATCGCTTAGGTTCACCATTTCGTCCAGCCGTCGGCGCAGTGCTTTGTGCGTTAGAAGCCGCGGAAAATTGCATTTGACGACTTCCAAAAGATGGGTCGCCAAAACCTCTGGTGGTTGCACGACTGTCAGGCCTGCAAGTGCGGCAATTTCCTGTTGCCCGGGTTGGATCCATCTTGCTGGCGCGCCATAGACAGGTTCTTTGACACTGTCGCCGGAAATATCGGGTGCGTCGTTGTCTGACAAAAGCGCCAAAAGTTGGCCCGGTCGTAAATGATCCCTTGCCTGTTCAACGCCGTGAACGTGAACAACATAACTGCCTGGCGAAAGCGCTGCGCTGTCGGTCAGCCGGATTTCTGGCAGAAGCAACCCAAACTCTGTGGCGACATGGTTACGCATGTTGCCAATCCGCGCATCCAAACCAATTCCGGGGTCGAGGACCATTTCAACAAGGTCGGGTGCGAATTCGACGTGAATATCATCAAGATCCAACATGTCGCCCAGTGATTTTTCCGGTGAAGGTTGCGCCGGAGCGGCCTCTGTTACGTCTGTTTGAATTGCACGCTTTTTCGCGGCTTGGTTAAGCGCGAAAGCACAGATGCCTAGAACCCCAGAGCCGATGATAAACGGGATGAACGGCATCCCAGGAACAAGCGCAAAAAGCCCCATAAGGACGGCGACCGTCACAATGGCCGAAGGATGGCGGCCAAGTTGTGCTGCCAAGGCAAGATCGGTTGCACCTTTCGCGCCGCCGCGCGCAAGAAGCAGCGCGGATGCGATTGAAATAATGACAGCGGGGATTTGCGATACCAACCCATCGCCTACTGTAAGAATGGCATATGTTTCAAAGGCTTGACCAATGGGCATTCCATGAATGATCGTGCCGATGATCAGCCCCATGATCAGGTTGAGCGCCGTGATCAAAAGCCCCGCAATCGCGTCGCCCTTGACGAATTTGGATGCGCCATCAAGTGAGCCGAAGAATGTGGTTTCGGCCTGTTCGGTTTCGCGCCGCGCTTTTGCTTCGTTGTGATCAATTGCGCCGGCGGCGACGTCACTGTCAATGGCAAGTTGTTTGCCGGGCATCGCATCAAGTGCGAAGCGCGCGCCAACTTCGGCCATACGGGTGGCACCTTTGTTGATGACTACAAAATTTACGATTAAGAGCACGCAAAATACGACAAGGCCAAGCAGTACGTTTCCACTCATCACGAACATTGCGAAGCCTTCGATCACGTCGCCGGCTGCAGATGTTCCGGTGTGACCTTCCCCAATGATCAGTTTTGTTGATGAGACATTTAGCGAAAGCCGCAGCATCAGTGAGGCAAGTAATACCGTGGGGAAAGCGGAAAAATCCAATGGCCGTTCAATGAAAAGTGTGACGGTAAACATCAGGATGGCGAGTGCGAAAGATGCTGCCAATCCAAGGTCAAGCACCCAAGCGGGCATCGGCAGGATCATCATGACGATGATCCCCATAAGGGCGAGCGCAAGTAATATTGTGGGTTGGAAGACTGTTTTCACAGAGCCGGAACTCCATCAGTTGCATTCAAAGCGGGCGACCGGAACGTCATTAACTTTTGTCCAGAGGCAAGAAATTGTGGGGCCACACTTGCTGGGTTCCTTTCGCAGCTTCGCCTATCCAGATAGGGTAAACTGGTTAAGGAGCGGTTAGCTGGTGTGCGCTAAGGCTGGATTTCATACCTGTTGATCAATGCGGCCATGTCGCGACGCAGTTCCGCAGCTTCATCGGCTAAGGCACGTCCATCAGTCAGTGGCGTTTCTGTATCGCGTTGAAATGTCGTGGTTCCTTCGACCCGTTCCGCGATGGTGAGCAAGAGAGGATCGTTGTCTGGATTAGCGCTAAGTGGCCTTTCGCGCGTTGATGAAGCTTCCTCAACATTCGCGGAACTCTTCAAAATCTGTTGCGCACGTTCTGTGCTGATACCTGCCAGGTCGGTTTGCGCCTGCGCAATATCCCCCAAAGCGACGGCAGCCTGCGCACGCAAATAGCGCCGCTCCATCATATCGTCGCCCACAGTATCGCCATTGATTAAAGTGCGCGCGCGGTCCGGGAAACCTAAGGCCAAAAGCCGTGCCGCATAGATGTTTTGTATACTTGCGTCGTTGATAGGTCGACGTTGGTCAAAGGCGATCTTTAGGAAATCAGCGTCTTTTCCGTTTGTGGCAATCGCGTTGAAAATGCCTGTGCGCAGGGTGTCTGCAACATCATTTGTTAGCGTGCTTTCATTGGCATTGATAAGATCTTGCGCAGCGTCATATGCCTCCATTGCAATCATGACGCGAATTTCAGTTTTATAGAGTTTGCCGCGCAAGTCTTCGTCTTGGGCTTCAAACTGAAAAGATCGCAGCAAAGTGAGGTTTTCCGCTGCGACGGGCTTTCCCGCCGCTAGTTCAAGGTCGATTAGGCGGATAAGTGCATCGGGTGGTATGCGTGGATTATCATCGGCCAATTCGGTTAGACGCGCTGCGACTTCTTCTGTGGACCCGCGATCTGTCAGGATGTCGAGTTGCGTTGTGGTGACATCAATGCGGCTATCGTCGCCAATTGAAAGAATGTCGTCTGCAAAGTCCTGATACCCAAGCGCGTTCAGTTTTTGGGCAACCCTTGGTGCCAAATGTTCACGCAAAGTTTTTGGCAAGAGTTTGAATGAAACGATGATACTATTCACGTCTGGTTGCGCAGGCAGTGGTCCGCCGTTGTGCGCAAGAAATCCCCAAAGCGCGGCGTGCCCGGGGCAACCAATTTGTAAATAGAAGTCATTTTTCGTTAATGGGTCACCGTCGATGATTTCGGCAAGTGTGGTTAACACCCGGCGTGATCTTGAATCCGTTTCATCAATTGAAAGCGTGCTGATCGCCTCTCGTCCAAAGCCGTATGTTATATAGGTTTTTGCCAAATCTTCGATCGCAACTGCGTCGGTGCGATCAAATTCCCCGGTGATTCTAGTGCGAAGATCACCAATAAGGGTGGCGAATGGCGTGTCAGAGTGCCAACTTGGGACGTCGATCAAAGTATCTGGGATGCAGGTCACCCCATTGTTTGATTGGTCTTGCGGCGTTGTTGTGGTGTGTTCATTATCCACGCTTGTCCTTGCGATAAGACCTGGAGTTAACGCGGCTTCTACGTTTTCCAGAAGTGTCGTGAGATCAGTTTCCACTTGTTCTGTTTGAACGATCACGGCTCCTTCGTTTCTGGGATTAAGCAACCCTTGGGACAACGCGCGGCCAAGGCTATCTGCAATTGCATTTTCAAGCGTGCCAACGCGGGCCTGCTGCGCCAAAAGTTGATTGAGTGGGTCAATCGTCAGCTGTCTGTCGGGCGGACCTGCGTTTTGCGTGGTGATAAGCGGTAGTTCAAGCGAAGGGCGGTCTGATTGCGCCGGCGCGGGAACAGGTGGCGATGGGAGGTCAGTTGGGAATTGGTTGGCTTGCGTTTGTTCAGATGTGCCAAAGTCTGGCGAATTCAGCGGCTGTCCTTCCCGTGCAGGCCGCAGATCGGCGACTGGCAAGGCGTCCAAGGATATTTGGCTTCCCGGGTCTTTGATGTCTATCACGACTTGGTTAGCAGTCCATTGAAATGCCTCTGCAAAGCACGCGCAGGCCAGTTCGATCACCAGTTCAGCCTCTGATTCCCCCTGTCGAATGGCGGCGATACGATCACGCTGGATGCGTTCAAAGAACCGGTTCGTATTGAGTGTTGCGGGTTCGTCAAGGCGTAGCCTGTAGCCATCGGCGATTCTTGCCAGCTCCCAATTTGTTCCTGTTGGTGGGCTAAAGACCACACGTGTAAAGCTGGGATGATCCCCGGTTCTGACAACAATTTCTTGTGCCCAACTGGCTGTACCCAGCAGTGAGAGGATGATTGTAAAAATCCAGCGTATCATGCGGCTTGCTTCGCTGCTTTCAGCGCTTCTTCAAGGACAGAAAAATCCGGACGCAGGTGGTCGGGTGTGTTTTGGCGCCCAACTTCGATGCAGATGTTGGGTGAATGGCGATGCAGGTTTGCGACCAAAACTTCCCGGATCAACTGATAAAAATGCCCGTCTTCTTCAATTACCGATTTTAAGCGCACGGCAAATGGTCCGACGATTCCGTAGGCTAGAAACACACCAAGGAAGGTTCCGACAAGCGCGCCACCGATCAATTTACCAAGAACTTCTGGTGGTTGGTCGATTGATCCCATTGTCTTGATTACCCCCAGAACGGCGGCAACGATTCCCAAGGCGGGCAGCCCGTCGGCCATCGTTTGCAGCGTATGCATCGAATGCATTTTATGGTGCAGCGTTGCTTCAATCCGCTTTTCAAGCACTTCTTCCACCTGATGCGGATCGTCATAGTTCATGGTCGCAGACCGCAAGGTATCGCAGACCAGTGCGACAGCCTCTTTATCGGCCTGAATACGTGGATATTTGCCAAAAATGCTTGAACTTTCGGGTCCCTCAATATGTTCTTCCAACGCAACGGGATTCGCGCGTGCGATGCGGATCAACTCAAACAAGAGACACATCAGGTCTTGATAATCCTGATGTTTCCATTTTGGCCCTTTAAAGACCTTTCCGACGTCTTTCAGTGTATGCTTAATCCCGGACATGTCGTTGCCGATGACAAATGCGCCAATTGCGGCGCCGCCGATCATGATCATCTCAAAAGGAAGCGCCTTAATGATGATCCCCATCTTGCCCCCGGCAAGGATATACCCCCCAAAAACCATGCCGAATACAATTGCGACGCCAGCAAAACCAATCATTCGATTACAGGCCCTTTCCAGTTCCAAACATGTCTTTTCACAAGCAACGTCGCACAAATGTCTTAAGGAAGAGTCTGCATTATTGTGTTGGCACCCCAACATTTCGCCCTGCGAGAACCACACTGATTGCATGGGCGGTTTGGGGTTCAAGAAGTGACATGATCAGCGCAGCTGGTTCTGGGTTCATCATCCCTAAAAAACCGGCTGAAAATTCTGGGGCCATCTCTTCAAATAAGGCCGCCGCGTCTTTGGGTTTCATGTTTTCATAGACTGTGGTCAGCCGCCCTAGATCGGTTTCTGCTGCGGCGTCCGCAAGGGCGATTGTTTCGCGCAAAGCCTGTTCTGCATCCTCAAGCGCGATCAGTTGTTCGGCGACCTCAGCCTCAACGATATCAAGGGCTTCGATACGGGCAGCGAGTTCTGCCTCGCGGGCATCCAAGTTCATTTCCCGCGCCTTGATCGCCCCTAGCAAAGTGTCGATATCAGGGTCTTCTTCTACCGGCATGGCGGCTGTTTCTGTCATCTGATCAGAGGTTAATGCCTCTGCTTCGGCCATGGCTTGGCCGGTGCCGTCCAGCATGCGAAAGATTGCTGAAGTAATCAGCAATCCACCAATGATGTGAAGGGTGCTGCTGCGTTTTTGTTTGCGCCGCGCGATCATTGCTGCCCCCCTGTTGCGTTGCCGTTGCGTACAAAGAATGGGTTGACCGGCGCGGGCGTAGGGGGTGCCGGTGCCGGAAGATCGTGCAGAGAGGCGACCAGCAATTCAAGCCTGCGTGCCGCCGCATCGGCGCGGTCACTCACTTCGGTTAATGTCGCAACTGAGCCCGAGGCTGCAGACTGCGCAGATTGCAAAGATCGGGCTAAATCATCGACTTGCACCGATAGCACGGCAACTGCACCGCCCACACCTTTTTCAAGGTCGGTAAAGCGTCGCAAGCGACGCGACAGCACGTAACAATAGAAACCGGCGGCAACCGCACCTGCGATCAACAGCATATCAGCGATAAAAGACATGGATAAACCTTTCTAGTTCATAACAAATTCCATGATGAGTAGGTCGCGCACGCGCCCATCCCCGACGACAACCTGAATACGGCGCAGCATTTGCCCGCGCAGTTTGACCAACACCGCCGGATCGCTGAGTTCGGCAATCTCAACCGCGCGTAAATACCCGTTCAGAACATCGACAATGCGCGGCTTGAGCGTTTCAACCTCATCCGCATATTCGGGGTTCACTTCAAGCTGGGCGGAAAAGCGCAAGTGCGTGCTGATTCCCCCGGCTGGTAACGAAACAATCATTGGATCAAGAGGCACGAAGGCGACGGCGGGCATCTCTTCCACTTTTTCTTCTGCTTTCTCATCATCTTTTGATTCGTCGCTTGCGCTGCCCCCGATCATGCCGCTGCTGACCGCAAAGAAACCGCCGCCACCGCCCGCGATCGCAAGAACAAGCCCTAAGATAATGGGAAGTTTGGATTTCTTTGGTGGGGCTTCTTCGTCGGTTTCGTCTGACATCGCGGTCACCTCAACAAAATGCGGATGATCCTCGTTTAACGTGCAAGCCCTAACTGATTGTTAAGTTAGTTCGAGTCATTGTGGTCCCAGATGGGCAGAACGCCCAATGAATGGAGAACCCTTTGCAAGGTCTTACCTCAGTCTGGACCAATCTTGATTCGCGACGACAAATGATCGTCATTCTGGCAAGCGCTGCAATTATTGCGGCGGTTATGTTTCTTGTGCGCAGTGCAGGTGAAAAAGACCTTGCGCTACTGTTTGGCGGGCTTGAACCTGCCGCCGCAGGCGAGGTTGTGACCGCGCTTGATCAACGTGGTGCGGTCTATGAAGTGCGGGGCGGGGGCATTTATGTCGATGCCGCTATGCGCGATTCGTTGCGTATGTCCCTTGCGGGCGAAGGGCTACCGGCTGTTGGCACGCAAGGCTATGAATTGCTTGATGGAATGTCCGGTTTCGGCACGACATCGCAGATGTTTGATGCAGCCTATTGGCGGGCCCGCGAAGGGGAACTTGCGCGAACAATTCTTGCAAATCCCTCCATTAGGGCTGCGCGGGTTCATATTTCGACACCTGCAAACCGGCCGTTTCAGGCACGGCAAAAGCCAACGGCTGCGGTGACTGTAACGACGAATGCGGGTGGCTTGTCAGCATCCCAAGTCAAAGCGCTGCAATTTCTGATCGGCGCGGCCGTCACTGGGTTGGCGCCGTCTGATGTGGCTGTGATCGACGACGAAGGCGGGTTGCTTTCAGAGGCCGCAGACGGGTTGGCGGCAGGTTCGTCCAATGAAATGGCCGAAACTTTGCGCCTGCGCGCAGAACGCCTTTTGGCGGCGCGCGTTGGTCCCGGGAATGCCGTGGTCGAAGTGTCGATGGAGATGATTAACCAGTCCGAATCCATTGTGGAACGTACTGTTGATCCGGAAAGCCGGATCGCCATCAGTACAGATGTGACGGAATCAGAGGAAAGGTCGGAAGACAGCCGCAGTGGCAACGTCACTGTCGCATCAAATCTGCCTGACGGCGACGCGGCAGGTGGTGCGGGATCGGCCAACAACGAAAACAGCGAAACCCGGTCGTTAACCAATTATGAAATTTCCCAGACAGAGCGGCAGATCATCAAAGGACCGGGTGATGTGCGTCGACTGACGGTTGCTGTTCTGGTGAACGACGTGGTCGAGACGGCAGATGATGGAACCGTGACCTTCACACCACGGTCCGAAGAAGAACTTTCCGGATTAAAGGAATTGGTGTCCCTCGCCGTCGGGCTGGATGAGGCGCGGGGCGACTTGATCACCTTGCAATCAATGCCTTTCGAACAAGTGCCTGATGCGGGAACACTGGTCAGCGATGTTGCTGCAACCACCCCGTTAAACATGATGCAACTCTTGCAGGTTGCGGTTGCTGCGATTGTCGCATTGATTTTGGGGCTGTTTGTTGTGCGTCCCATACTGGCCGGAAAACCGCAGGTTGCTGCATTGCCAGCGCCGGAAGGTGTGGGTGATGCCGATGCGACCCTTGGTTTGATCGATGCGACCGCGCGCCAAAACCAACTTGCCGGCCCTACGGAGGCATCCCCTGACGCGGTTGCGCGTTTGCGCGAAATGATTGCAGAGCGGGAAACAGAAACTGTTCAACTCTTGCAGGAATGGATGGAAGATCCAGCAAAGAAGGAGTCTGCATAAATGGCCCCACTTAAGTTCTTAGAGCAATTTGATTCAAATGATGCCTCTTCTCAATTGAACCCACCCATGCAGGATTTGCCCGGCTACGATGCCGGTTATCAGGCAGGGATTGCGGATGCTGCGCAGCAGCAGACCGTCCTTTCCGCTGCGCTAATCGAACGATTGACAGAGATGCGGTTTGGCTATGCCGAAGCACAGCACGCCATGATGCAGGCTTTGAGCCCGTTCGTATCGGCGCTGTCAGACAAAATCTTGCCAGAGCTTTCTGATGATTTAACGCGTGCGCACCTTCGGGACCTTTTGTTGTCTGCGGCGCAATCATCCCTTGCTGATCCGATTACGCTTACGTTTCATCCCCAGACAGCTGGTTTGGTGCGCGATGTTCTGGCCAAGATGGGTGATGCTGAAGTTGCGCTGGGCGAAGACGCAACGCTTGGCCTTCAAGAGGTATATGTGGGGGCGGCTGGGTCTGAAACACAGCTTGACGTCGCCAGTCTGATCACGGGCATTCAGTCGGCCCTTCGCAACATCAATGGTGACATGAATGGATAATCTTGATCAGGCCAAAGGCGAAAACGGAACTGCCAGCAGCGGTTTGTTGCAACAGATTCCGATTGAAGTGGTGATTTCTGTCGGGAAGGCGCGACCATTGATCAAGGACTTGTTAACCTTGTCTGAAAATGCCGTCTTGCCCTTAGATCGGCGGGTCGACGACCCGGTTGAACTTTATATCGGCGATCGGCTGATCGGGCGGGGCGAGTTGCAAGAACTTGAGGGCGGAGAGCAAGGGCAACTTGCCATTCGATTAACCGAAGTCATCAATGATCCAGCCGACCTTGGTGAATAAATTATTCATCGCTACTGCGCTAAGTACGGTTTTTATCGTGCTTGCCGGTCCAAGCTTTGCGCAGGACATCGGGCTGCCGTTTGGCGATGATGGGTCGTTAACCACACGGACGATCCAGCTTTTCATTTTGATCACCGTCCTCAGTATCGTGCCAGGGATCGCGATCATGGTGACCTGCTTTCCCTTCATCGTGACGGTGCTTGCCATTTTGCGCCAAGCTATTGGCCTTCAGCAATCTCCCCCGAATATGTTGATGGTTTCGCTCGCGCTTTTCCTGACTTATTTCGTGATGGAGCCGGTGTTTAGTGATGCCTGGTTTGCGGGCATCCAACCTTTGCTCGACGGTGAGATCGAGGCGGAAACCGCATTCTTGCAGACGATGGAACCACTGCGGGCTTTCATGCTGACGAGAATTGATGCCGATACGATGTTTCGCTTATCCGAGTTGCGGCCCGATCTAGATCCTAATCAGGGACCGGAACAAATGCCATTGTCCGTGCTGATCCCCTCTTTCATGCTCAGCGAAATGGAACACGCGTTTCAGGTTGGTTTCCTCATATTCCTGCCCTTTCTTATCATCGATCTCGTTGTTGCAGCGGTGCTGATGTCGATGGGTATGATGATGGTGCCGCCAGCAATTGTTTCATTGCCATTTAAGTTGGCGTTTTTCGTTGTCGCAGATGGATGGAGCCTGATCGCTGTGAGTTTGGTGCGCGGCTATGGTGGGGGCTAAGCATTTTCTCCGGCTTTAGGGATTGGAAGGACTCAGCATTGAAACAATGGGCTGGTGAGTGTCACCATCGTAACCATTGTAACCATCGGGGCCTAACGCCCGCTCCAATCAATGTTATCATTTATTTAGTGCGGCTTAAGCACTTTGATAGGGTTTTCAGCGTGACTGATTAACAGGTGCCAAGTTCCCTGTAATCCCATATTTATCTTACAATAAACTCTGCATGTAAGGCACCGCTTGCTTTGATACTTTTCAAGATATCAATCATATCGCGCGGGGAAACCCCCAAGGCATTCAATCCTGCAATGACCTCACTTAGCGATGTGCCTTCGCGGACTTCGGCCAAACCAATACCTGGTTCTTCCTCGATGCCTGCGGCGGTTCTTGGGACAACAACTGTTTGCCCGTCAGAAAATGGATTTGGTTGCGCAACAAGCGGGGCTTCTTCGATGCGCAGGGTCAAGTTGCCTTGGCTTACCGCAACGCGGCTTATCCTTACGTCTTCGCCCATCACGATTGTTCCTGATCGCTGATCCACGACAACACGGGCGCGTCGTTCGGGTTCAACAAGAATATTCTCAATCCGGCCCATTGCGTGTGCAGGTGATGGCATGTGCATCGCCGCCACATCCAATTGGACTGTCCCGGCATCCAGCATTACGGCGACGGCACGGCCAAAATTATGGTTGATCGCTGTTTCAATGCGCGCAGCAGTCGTGAAATCGGGCGTGCGCAAAGCAAGCCTGACAGATGTCAAACCGCTGAAATCAAAATCGACCTCGCGCTCAATGGTGGCCCCCGATGGGATTGATCCTGATGTTGGCACCCCTTGGGTCACGTTTGCTGCGGCACCTTCGGCAACAACGCCACCAGCAATGATTGTGCCTTGCGCCACGGCATAAATCTCACCATCTGCGGCGTTCAACGGTGTCATGATCAGTGTTCCGCCCAGTAGACTGCTGGCGTCACCGATGGCAGAGACGGTGACATCCATTGGGCTTCCGGCGCGTGCAAAGGGCGGAAGACTTCCGGTTACAAAGACCGCAGCGACGTTTTTAGGGCGAAACTGCTCTCCAGTCACATTCACACCGAGGCGTTCAAGGATGTTGACCATGATTTCTTCTGTGAAAGGGGAGTTCCGCAGACCATCGCCCGTGCCGTTTAGTCCAACCACAAGGCCGTATCCGACCAAATCATTGCTTCGCACGCCGTCAAATTCAACAAGATCCTTCAAGCGAATAGGAGACGCGTTCGCGCCCTGCGTGAGAAAAAACAGACTGGCGAGGAAGATGGAAAGCTTGCGTATCATCAAAGGAAATTCACAAGGCTAAGCTGGGATAGGCGCGCGGTGACTGTGTACTGCATTTCTAATTGGAGTTGCACGTCTTGCAGGCGCGTGGCTGTTTCGAATGGGTCGGCTAGGGTCAAGACATTCCGATCAATTTGGAACGCAGTGATTTGTGTCGACAGTGTTACGCCAGCCTCTGCTACTTTTGCTTCATTCGCGCCGATGGATGCCCGTGTCGCAGTTAATGAATCGCCTGCGTTCAGCATCATTTGCCCTGCTTCTGCGATCAGCTTGGCCTGATCTGTTTTGGTAAGCCCAGAGACAGCGTCGTCTGCAAGGGCAGCCACAGCCGCAGACTTTAAGAGGGCGATAGTTGAGGCATTGTCCGCCCTTGCATTGATTTCTATGGTTCCGCCGGTTCCGATTGCCTGCTTGAGGGGGGTGCCTGTATCGCCAAGGTAGCCCATTGTCGCAAAGCCACCCATGGGATCATCGAACCAGGTATCGACTGCTGCCAAAATGTCTTCGGCTGAATCAAGGCTGACAACGGATGCTTTAATGTCTGCCATCATGTCATCGGCAGAGGCGAGTGGTTGTTGGTCTGTGGCGGCACCTGAAAAGAGTGCGAAGTCGCCGAGCCGTTGGTTGAATGCTGTGACGAAACTTGAGAATGCTGATGCCCCTGTTTCAGCGGCGCTTTGTACGTCAGCGTCGCGCGACCCTGTCGTGATGCCCAGGAACTGGCTTGTGGCGGCACTGCGGACGTCTTCAACGCCGGTCAGGGTCGTTTGCATAAACGCCAGCCTTTGTCCCACTTTTTCAGCGGCACTCGCATAGCTGGTTAATCTATTAATCTCACGCTCATATGTTTCAAGCCGCGCGGTTGCACCACCAAGGCTGGCGGTGACATCACTTTTCCGCTGCGTTGCTAACTCATTACTAAGCCGGTTCAGCGTGGTCTTCACCTCACCCACTTGTCGCAAAGATTGAAAGTGCTGGGACATGTCACCGACGTTTTGAATAGGCATCTTCTAGATCTCCATCAGTGTGCGGATCATTGATTCAATCGTTTGGATCAGCTTTGCGTTCGCGGCATAGGATTGTTCGATCAAGATAAGCCTTTGCAGTTCCTGATCGGAGTCAACGCCGTTGGCGAGTTCGGCACTTTTTAAGGTGTCCCTACGGGCAGCTGCGAAAGTTAGCGTGTCTTCGGCCTGAACACGCTGCGTGCCAAACTGACTTGTTAGGTTTGCGATCTGTCCGTTTGCTGTGCGGCTTGGTTCGCCGGGCCCAGTGCTTAAGGGTTGATCCAATGCGCCTAACCAGCGATTGATCTGACTGGTATCCCCAACCGGGCCGGGCGTGATGGCACCGACTCCATCACGCAAGCGTGTGACATCCCCGCCTTGGGTTGGATCGACACTGGCGTTAACCGCAATGCGCCCGGCCAAGCCGACGCGATCAAGTGGATCATAGACATTGCCCCCGTCGGTAAGAAGACCTGGATCACCGGGGGTAAGGCTTGGGTCGATGGCCGGGTCTGCAAAGCGCGCAATGAGATCGACCGCGATAGTATCAAGCCCGTTTTGTGCTTGAACAAGGACATTGTCACGCAAATCAAAGTTCGCACCCAGCGTGCCGCCTGTTAGCTTGCCAACGCCGTCTGTTACTGAAACAGGTTGCCCATTCATTATAAGCCCGCTGAGCGCGCTTGACTGAAATGTGCTATCCGCAACAATCGTCGGCGTTGGTGTGAATTCAAAAACAGCAGCCTTCCCATCCAACAGCTGGGCACCGGTTGTCGTCATTAAAGCAATGGCACCGCCATCGCGCGGCACTTCCCGCACCGGCACGATACCTGCGATCTGATCGACTGCGCGTTGTCGTGCGTCTTGTAGTGCCGTTGTATCGCCACCCGTTGCCCTTGCGCGACTGATATCCGCATTGAGGGTCGCAACTTGGGCAAGGGCTGTGTTTAATGTCGTGACGTCCCGGGCGATCTGGCTATCGGCATCTTGCCGCAATGATTGTACGGTTTTGCTGGCCGAAGAAAGGGCCTGTGTCACCTCACCCAAGCGGGATGATGCGGTCGTCAGCAAAAGTGATGATGCCGGATCTGTTGAGGCGTCAATTAGCGCACTTTCGAAGGCATTCAGCCGTCCGGCAAGGCCCGCAGGGTCGCCGGGCAACCCTACGGCTGTTTCTAGCTGTTTGAGGGTGTTGACGTTTTGCTGCTGCCCCTCCAGTGCCGCATCAGCCAATCGCCGGTCACTGAGAACCCCGGCATCAACAATGCGCCGGACCCCATCGATCATTACACCGGCGCCTTTCCCGCCAATGTTGGCGGCGGACAGATCGACGACTCGGCGGCCATATCCATCCGTCAAAGCATTCGAAAGATTTGATGACACAACTTCCGCCATACGTGCAGAGGCCGTCAGGCCGCTGATGGCATTGTTGATTGAGGATGTGATGCTCATGTCCGGCTCCTGATTGCGGGGTTATCGCTTGATGTTGGTGGTTTCTTGCAGCATTTCATCGACGGTTTGGATAACCTTTGCATTTGATGAATATGCACGCTGGGTTTGGATCAGATCGGTGAGTTCGCCTGCGACATCAGTTGTCGATTCTTCGCGGGCAAAGCTGATGATGTCGCCTGTCGGACCATCACCGGCATCCCACATAAAGAAGGTCCCGCTATCGGGTGTCACCCGGTAGGTTTGGCTATCCAGTGTCTCAAGTCCGTTCACATTTGGAACATCAATAAGAGGGATTTGATAAAGAACCCGGTTGATTCCGATATCGAAAGACGCGCGCACAAAGCCATTGGCGTCAATCTCGACGGACGTCAGGCTGCCGACAGGTGTGCCGTTCTTTGAGATGGATACCGGTGCAAACGCATCTGACAGTTGGGTCAAACCATTTGAATCGCCCAATGCCCCAATATTGATTTCAAGTGGTCCGCCAGCGACATTGACCGTGAAACTCCCCAAAGTATCATCATAGGCCCCGCCAACGGCACCAACAGTAACATCTTCAAGCGTGCCGCCAGCACCGCGCGCGCCATTGAATTCAAGCGTGTATTCCCCAATGGGTGTCGTCCCTGTCGCGCTGTCAAAGATCGTCATCGTCCAGTCATTTGTCGCTGGATCACCAGGCGCGGGCACGGCGGGCGTAAATTCGATGTTGATGTTCGCGGATTTTCCAAGGTTATCAAAGTATTCAATGGAAAGTGTTTCCACTTCTCCCGAAGAGGAGTCTTCTGTCGATGTGGCGGGAAGGTTCACTGCAAGATCAAGACGCGTTGTCGATTCGCCTGCGAATTGGTTATTATTGATTTGAATAGGTTCAAGCCCATCGGGTGCATCGCGTGGGAAGGGTGGGACCGTCCCGTCAGGCAATGCAGGCCACCCCATCAGGATAAGCCCGGCTTCACTGCGCAGATATCCTTGGCTGTCTGTGCGGAATGATCCGGTTGTGGCCAGCATCATTGGATTGTCGCCATTGCCGACAGCCACGGATGCTTCGGTGGTGACGGGGATCATACCCCGCCCGCGCACCGCAATATCGGTTGGATTGGATGTTGAAACCAGTGATCCGCGTTCATCAATCAGACGTTGGCTGGTCGTGCGCACGCCGCCCGCCACATAGGACCCCCTATTTGTCCCGATAACCAAGGAATGAAAGTCCGTTTCGGCCCGCTTATAACCGAACGTGGATGAGTTCGAGATATTGTCCGAAATCGTTGCCAACCGGGATGCATTTGATGCAAGGCCAGCAACACTGGCATTCAAAGATGAAGAAATCGTCATATACAGGGCCTTTCAGGTAGGAAGAACTACACGTTTGATCCCATGTACCTCTTCCCCATTAACGTCCCCCTAACATCGCTTCAAAGATCAGACCGCAGCACCACAATTTCGATCCGGTTGTTACGCACAGCGCTTGTGTCACTTACGGCGGGGTTGCGATCCGCCTCTCCTGTGATGCGCGCAATCCGGGCCTTATCAAAGGCCGTGTTCTCTAACATAAGGCGGGTGCGGGCCGCCCGATTTGTCGATAAATCCCAAACCGGGTTATCGACCCGCAGGATCGATTCGGATTTGACATGGGCATTGATCGCGACATCGTTTGACACGGACCCAAGCAAGCGACCAAGCATGTTCATGATCGCGATTGTCACAGGCTCGGGCGTGTCGGTTGCGCCAAAGAAGAGCGGCGCATTGGGCATATCGAACAGCTCGATCACAAGGCCTTCGTCTGTCAAACGCGTAACGACATGGCGCAGTTCATTATCAGACAGCGCGCTTTCGCCGCCCATGCCCAGCAGTGCCGCTTCAAGATCTTGCAGGACTGCAGCTTCAATCGCGGCGGCCTCTGCGCCGTTATCGACGGCCTGATCGCCTGAATCCTGTTCAATGCCACCAACACCGCTTTGGGAAAGCGTATCTTGGGTGAAAACGCTGTCGCCATTGAATGCGCCATCGCCGCCGCCGGACACGCGGTTGATCGGGATTGTGGGCGTGAAATAGTCGGCGATGCCGTTCTTTTGTTGTTCGGTGGTTGCATTCAAAAGCCACATCAGCATGAAGAAAGCCATCATCGCCGTCACAAAATCAGCATAGGCCACTTTCCATGCGCCACCGTGATGGCCATGGCCACCGCCACCTTTTTTCTTCTTGATAATGATCGGTCTATTTGACGCCGCGTCCATGATTTCCACCTTCTTGAGCCACCCAATGACGGGCTTAGAGGGGGGAGTGTAAAGCCGGGCTTAATGCCTGACTTTACGGTGTTTTTTAGACAACTTGGGGCAATGCGTAGATTTCATCGGGGCCACAAAATTCAACTAGGTTGTAGCCTTTGGTGCGCATCAGATTTGCGATGTCAGGGCGGGCTGTGTTGTTTTCAATCGCCCAGACCTGCACGCGGTGATCATCAAAGGGGAAAGCTTGCAGCGCTGCCAGTTCACCCCCTTCAATATCCAGCGAAACGAAGTCAGGGTTAGCGATCCCCGCCTCGGTCAGAACGGCACTAAGTGTGCGTGTCTCAACGGTAATCATCTGCTCTGCATGGCGCGGGTCGGCGCGCACGCGGTCGAGCATCTTGCCATCATATTGGTCAATCAGCCCGCTCATCTGGGTGTAGCCTTCGGTAACGGCCATAAA
Organism: uncultured Cognatiyoonia sp.; assembly: GCA_964414165.1. Lineage (GTDB taxonomy): Bacteria > Pseudomonadota > Alphaproteobacteria > Rhodobacterales > Rhodobacteraceae > Cognatiyoonia. Next base: position 13,669 of record CAYPVL010000008.1, on the reverse strand, counting down.
GCTTGCCTGGCCATTTTCGGCGGCAACCGCATAGGGCAGGCAGGGCACGTTGCGCTGTTCTTCAGCGCGCTTGCGCTGCATATCAACCGGTTCAACCATCACCCCGGACCAGCCGCGCGCGCGTTCAAAGAAGAGAGAATTTGAACCACTAATCCCGTCATAGGCACCAATATCCACAAAGGTCCCGTCGCGTTTGCCTTTGAAAATCTGGTCAACCACCTGATCCTGTCCAGCCTGACTCGCATATGGATAGGCCGGGTTCAGCATGCCGCGCACTTCGTGCAGCATCCGCACAAAGGGCGCGCGGGCGCGGGTTTTGTTGTCTTTCAGTGCAGCAACAATATCGCGTTCGGCCTGTCGCAAGGATTTACGCGCTTCATTGATGCGATCAACCGGGGTCATGTGCCGGACCTGTAGTCAGTATAGGATTTTTCTTCGACCAGATCGGACCCAAGCAGCAGATTGATTTCTTTCTTGATGCGGGCGCGTTCGTCGTTGGTGACATAGACCGCGCGGGCAAGGGCGATAAAGCCAGCACCGAAATCACCACGGGCTTCAAAGGCGCGCAGATCATCCTCGATCACCCAAAGATCGCCGTTGGTGCGGTAAAGCGCATCCCAAAGGGTGGTCAGCGCAGGGCTTGGCGCAAGACTTTCATCTGCGATCTTCTGCAAGACAGCCTGTTCGTGCTTTATATGTGCAAGTTTGGCCACATCGGTGATATTTTCGGATTTCAAGCGCAGGATGGTCAGCTTGTCGATCAACTCGCCCGGGGCGGTTGGCACAAGAACATGTGTCATGTTGTGGGGTCCAATCGGTGTTCCAGCGCTGTTTTAACCTCTGCCATGACCGATGACCAATCAAGGGGCGTTTGCTGTCGAAACAGGCGCATACCCGGGTACCAGCGCGTTGTGTCGCCGCTGTGGGTCCAAACCCAGAACGGGTCCCAATGCAGCACCGTCCACACATCCAGCTCCAGTGATCCCGCCACATGGGCGGTGGCGGTGTCCGAGGTGATGATCAGATCCATCTCGGTCATGGTCGCGGCGCAATCGGCAAAGTCGCGTTCGGAACTGGCCGTATCAAGGATCAACGCATCGGTGCCATCGGCGTGATAGGAGGCAAGGTAGGGGCCCTTATAAAGCGAAAACAGCTGCACGCCCGGCAAATCGGTCAGCGGCAGGAAATCCGCATGACTGAACGAACGAAACGCATTGCCCTTATAGGTCGCAGAGCCGGTCCAGACGACGCCAACCTTAAAGCGATCAGGGTAGGGTGCCGCAATGCCCCGCGCGCGTTGGCGCGCGTCATCAGGAATGTGCAGCATGGCCGGGGCCGGGATATCCGGGCTTTGCGCAAAATGCAGCGCGGCAAGGTCCATCATATTGATCCAATAATCCGGCGGATCGGCTTTGAGGTCCTCGATACTGACCATCGTCACCTGCGGGAGTTTGGATAAAAGCCTGCGCAACGGACCTTCGATTAGCACATTCACAATCGCGCCGCGCCCTTGCAAGGCAGACAAGAAACGCATGAACAGAACCGCATCCCCAAAGCCTTGTTCGGGCATAACGACGATGCGCATATCGGTCAAATCTTCGCCTTTCCATTCGGGAAAGGGCAGGTTGCGCGGTTTCAATTCTCCGGCCTGCCAGCGGGCTTTGTAGGTTTCAAACCCCGTCCGGTAGTCACCCTTGCCAAGCTGCGCGAAAGCCAGCTGCAGCTGCAATTCGGCATCATCAGGCAGACCCTTGATTGCCGCAGTCAAATGGTCAATCGCGGCCGCATAATCGCCCATGCCGCGATAGCAGCGGCCAATCATGGCAAGGTGGTTGGGATCGTTTGGCTTTTCTTCAAGGATCGCGCAGCGCAGGGCCATCGATTCTGTATACTGGCCAATGTCGGACAGGGTGTTGGCCAGATTGTTTCGCAAGCCGACGTCAGACGCGTTCAACGCACAGGCGCGACGGTGGCAACGCAAAGCCATCTGGTGATTGTCCCTCACCCGGTGCAATACGCCCAAGTTGGACCAGATCACCGCGTCATTGGGCACAGCTGCCAGAAAGGCGGCATAGGCGCGCGCGGCCTTGTCCAGTTCCCCGGCTTGATGGGACCGTGTGGCCTTCATACGCAATTTTTGCAAAGCCGGGGTCACGCGCGGCTACTCTGCCTTGATGCGCTTGATGGGGGTGACCAGTTTGGCGGGGCGGGCGGCCTCGGCGGCCTCGAATAAGGAAAACGTCTGGTTCACGTAATTCACAGCGCCCGAGATATGTTCCATATAATCATTCAGTTCCGGCGTCACCTCTGCCTCACTAACCACAACGCTGCGATCCTGGGGCATCGTTTCAAACTGCACGTAAAACAGCGGATCACCCCGGCTGACCTTCAGGGGCTTGGCCGTGTCATGCCATTCAAACGCCCACATCAGGGGGCGGGGCCAGACGTTGATGGGAAAGCGGCCACCAAAGATCGTACCCGGAAAGGGGGTCTTTTGGTAATGAATGAACGGGGCGACCTGGTTCATATAAACCGGCTCATCCGCGATGAAGACATAAGGCAGTTCAAGCTGCAGGCTTGGCACACCGGGGTAACGCCATTCATGTTCGGCGGTGATGTGCAGCTTTTCGCGCATCTTATTGGCGCGAATGCCGCTCATGTCGCCGTTAAGATTGCGCATCGCGGGGCGGCCATCTTTGTCGCGGACAAATTCGAGGTTCAGATCAAAGGGGCAGCGGATCATGAAATACCGGCTTTCCAGATTGATCACCGCCGGACAGCGCGACGCAGACTTGGCGTGCGTCTTGTTCATATCAGCCGACCGCACGCGTTCGGGCGGGAAATACAGAACACCGGCCTTTTTTGTGTTCAGAAACCAGCCAACCTGCACCGGGGCCTTGCTTGGCTCTGTACCGACGGTATTTTCAAAGTTCACGGATAAGCGCATGTGCTGTCCTTTTCCTCAACAGGCGGTTCTTCTGGCGTTGCAAGCGCAACTGAAACCTTTGTGGCTGATTAATGCGCAAAAATCAGGCCTTATTTTGACGAGGACAGGGTAAGCGTGACAAAGTCGCCCGCTGGCAGGAACAGAAATTCAGACAGGCAGGCTGCGACATCCCGCAGCATCCGATTGCACCGCGCGATCAAGCGCATGCTGCAAAGTGGCACCGCGCGCAAAGTCAGGATCAACCTGCGTGCCTGCGCGAATAGCTTCGATAAAGCGCAGATAATTCGTCTTCACATCCGGTGTGTCCACTTCGGCCCACGCTGCCGCCTGCAGATCAACACAGTGTCGCAAGCGCGAAACGTGGTTTTCAAAAGATACCTCAACCGCGCCTGTCGTCCCGTAAAGGTGCAAGCGCAAATCGTTCAAATGCCCCGAAGCAAAACGCGACGCATGGATGACGCCTGCGGCCCCATTTGCAAGGGTCAGGTGCATGGCAAAACTGTCGTTGGCATCCAAGACATATTCCCCAATGCGCCCGCCATCAGCCTTATCAAAGGTGGTCAGGCGACAAGAGATATCTTTCGCAGTAGCCCCTGCTGCGAAACTTGCAAAATCCAGGATATGCACGCCCACATCGCCCAAAACGCCCAGCGATCCATGGGCCTTCGAAAGACGCCACAGCCATTGTTCTTCGGTTTGCCAATCACCCCAGGCAGGTTGGGTCAGCCAGCTTTGCAGGTATGAGGCTTCGAAATGGCGCACCTTGCCAATCTGGCCTGCGGCGACCATATCAGCCGCCGCCATCAATGCGGGCACATTGCGGTATGTCAGGTTCACCATGTTCACAACGCCTGCGGCCCGCGCGGCTTGGGTCATCTCATCCGCATCCGCTGCATTTGCGGCCAAAGGCTTTTCACATAACACATGCTTGCCCGCAGCCAGCAAAGGCAAAGTCGTGCTGTGATGCACACCGTCAGGGGTGACATTCGAGGCGGCATCGAATTGGCCCCAAGCAAGCGCCTCTTCCACGGATGAAAACCCATGTGGGATGTCAAATTCGGCCTGAAAAGCCGCCAAATTTGCAGCATTGGTGTCCACACCGGCCACCAAATCCACACCCTTCATCGCGCGGTAAGCTTTGGCATGATCATGGGCCATGCCCCCGGTGCCAAGGATCAGAACGCGGACCATTAGCGGTATCCCTCTTCGCCGTCCTTGTGCAGACGGGGGCCGCGTTCTGTGATCGGTTCAAGCGCAGATTCAACGGGTACATTCGGCGCATCGGTCACATTCAGAACGCGCAGGGCAGGGTTATGGGCCCAAGCACAGGCATTGCGCAGGACAGTCTGCACATTGGTGTCATGATAAGTCGGATAAGTTTCATGGCCGGGGCGGAAGTAGAACACATTCCCCGCGCCACGTTTGTACGTCAGACCCGAACGGAACACCTCGCCACCTGCAAACCAACTGATAAACACCGTCTCAAGCGGTTCTGGCACGCCAAAGGGTTCGCCATACATTTCCTCATGCTCAAGCTCAAAATAGTCGGGCAGGCCTGCGGCAATGGGATGATTGCGGGACGTGACCCAAAGGCGTTCACGCTCCCCCGCCTCGCGCCAGGTAAGGTTGCAGGGTGCACCCATCAGGCGCTTGAAGATCTTCGCAAAATGCGCGGAATGCAGCAGGATAATGCCCATGCCCGCCCAGACATGTTCGGCCACACGTTCAACAATGGCATCATCAACGTCACCGTGGGCGGCATGGCCCCACCAGACCAGAACATCCGTCGCGGCCAGCTTTTCGATGGTCAAACCATGCTCTGGGTCCTGCAAGGTGATAGAACTGGCGGCAAAGCGGGGATCGGCGTTCAAAGCATCTGCAATCGTGTTGTGCATGCCTGAGGGATAAAGATCGGATACGATCTTATTGGTTTGTTCATGGACGTTTTCGCCCCAGACGGTGACCTTGATCGACATTTTTGCTACCTTCAAAGCGCTTTGAGTGAACACTGCGCAGTTTCCCGGTTCCTTGCAATCCCCAAATTTGTGGTGCCGGGGCGTTATGTCCCATGTGTAAACCTGTCTTTACACTTGCCGACTCTACGTGTGTCCAGTTAATGTTACACTTATGACTGTCAGTCCCGCCATACATGCCGCGCGCCGTTGGCCCGAACCAAAGGCCGCCTTGCGTCTGATTAAGCCTGTCACATGGTTCCCACCCATGTGGGCATACTTGTGCGGCGTGGTGTCGGCAGGGGTCGCGCCAGCGGGGCAATGGTGGTTGATCATCCTTGGGGTGATCTTGGCGGGGCCCATCGTTTGCGGCATGTCGCAGGCGGCAAATGATTGGTGCGACAGGCATGTGGATGCGATCAACGAACCCGACCGACCTATTCCGTCCGGGCGCATACCGGGGCGCTGGGGGCTTTGGATCGCACTGACAATGACGGTGCTGTCGCTGTTTGTGGGCTATCAACTTGGACCGTGGGGCTTTGTGGCGACCATCGCCGGGGTCGCGGCGGCTTGGGCCTATTCAGCCGAACCGATCCGGGCCAAGCGTTCGGGCTGGTGGGGGCCGGGCCTGTGCGGGTTGGCATACGAAACACTACCATGGATCACTGGGGCTGCGATCCTGTCAGCCGGGGCACCCACATGGCCTGTGCTGATCATCGCCACGCTTTACGGGATCGGGGCGCATGGGATCATGACGCTGAACGATTTCAAAGCGATCGAGGGCGACCGGGCGATGGGGCTGAAATCCCTGCCTGTGACGCTTGGGCCGCGACTTGCCGCAGGCGTCGCCTGCTTGATCATGGCCCTGCCGCAGGTTGTGGTGATCGGGCTTTTGGCGACATGGGACAAGCCGGTGCACGCGCTGGGCGTCGGCGCGATGCTGGCCGTGCAGTTGACTGCGATGCGGGTGCTTCTGCGCGACCCCGAAGGCAAAACGCCGTGGTATCAGGGCATGGGCATTCTGTTTTACATCAGCGGCATGATGATCGCCGCCTTCGCGATCCGGGGGCTTGGGTGATGCATCTCTCATGGTTCCAGATCGTGCGACTTGGGTTGGTGCAAATGGCGCTGGGCGCAATTGTGGTGCTGACAACATCGACGCTGAACCGGCTGATGGTCGTGGAACTCTCGCTCTGGGCGATCCTGCCCGGCACACTCGTGGCGCTGCACTACGGCATCCAACTCTCACGGCCCAAATGGGGCTTTGCGTCCGACGCAGGCGGCAAACGCACGCGGTATATCATCGGCGGCATGGTCGCCCTCGCGCTTGGGGCAATGATCGCAACGGCTGGTATCCTCGCCTTTCCAACAGCCTTTTGGCTTGGCATGGTACTCTCAGTCTTTGCCTACACGCTGATCGGGCTTGGGGTCGGGGCATCTGGCACGTCGCTTTTGGCACTGCTTGCCACAACAACGCTCCCACGGCGCAGGGCAGCAGCGGCCACGATCACATGGCTGATGATGATCTTCGGGATCGCGATGACTGCCGGGATCGTCGGGTCCATGCTGGACCCCTACACCCCCGCACTGCTCATCAAGATCGTGAGCATCGTCTGTGCCGTCGCCTGCGCGATGACCATTGCAGCGGTTTGGGGGGTTGAACGCAAACTGATCGCCGTCAAAGAACCCGACCCGACACCCTTCTTCGAAGGGCTTTCGCAAGTCTGGGCGGAAGAGCGGGCGCGGAACTTTACGATCTTCGTCTTCCTGTCCATGACCGCCTATTTCATGCAGGAGTTGATCCTTGAACCCTTTGCCGGGCTTGTCTTCAACTTTACACCGGGGCAGTCCACGTCCCTTTCGGGCGCACAAAACGGGGGCGTCTTCATCGGCATGCTTTGCGTTGGGATCCTTGCGACCGGGTTCAAGCTGGGATCGCTGCGCAACTGGGTGATGGCAGGCTGCGTCGGATCAGCGGCAGCACTTTGCATCATTTCGCTCCTAGGCCCACTTGGACCCGGCGCGCCTCTTATCCCCGCAGTTGTCGCACTCGGTTTTTTCAACGGCATGTTCGCCGTCGCGGCCATCGGATCAATGATGGCGCTGGCAGGGCAAGGGCGCGAACAGCGCGAAGGGACACGCATGGGGCTTTGGGGGGCCGCGCAAGCCATCGCCGCCGGGTTCGGCGGATTGGTTGGGGCGGGATTAGTGGATGTGCTGCGCTGGTCACTGCCAGACACCCAGGCCTTTGGGTCGGTCTTCCTGCTTGAGGCCGCAATTTTCATCGCAGCCGCCTTCATGGCTGCCAAAATAATGGACCGGCGGATGCCAACCGCCACACTGGTACCGGGAGAATAGGAACATGAACTATGATGTTGTCGTCGTCGGAGGGGGGCCATCTGGGGCCACAGCTGCCGAAGATCTTGCGCGGTCAGGCCACACGGTCGCGATGATTGACCGGGACGGGCGGATCAAGCCCTGCGGGGGGGCCGTGCCACCGCGGCTGATCGAAGACTTCCTGATCCCGGACGCGCAGATCGTTGCCAAAATCCAAATCGCGCGGATGATCTCGCCCACACAACGGCACGTCGATATTCCCATCGAAAACGGATATGTGGGCATGGTCGACCGGGAACATTTCGATGAGTTCCTGCGGACCCGCGCGAAAGAGGCGGGCGCGCATCGCTATACCGGCACGTTTACAAAGATCGAACGGGATGCGATGGGCACCCATGTGCATTACCGCGACAAGATCAGCGGGAACGAACAAAAGTTAACAACCAAGCTGGTCATCGGGGCGGATGGTGCACGATCAAACGTGGCCAAGGCCGAAGTACCGGGCGGCGACAAAATCCCTTACGTGATCGCCTATCACGAAATTATCGAAGCCCCGGCCAAAACGGAATCCTACGACCCCAAGCGCTGCGATGTGATCTATGATGGGGCGATCAGCCCGGACTTTTATGGCTGGATTTTCCCGCATGGGGAACAGGCGTCCATCGGTATGGGGTCGATGATCAAAAGCGTGGATGTGAAAGTCGCAACCGCGTCTTTGCGGGAGACCGCCGGCCTTTCGGATTGCAAAACGATCCGCAAAGAGGGGGCACCGATCCCGCTCAAACCGCTTGACCGCTGGGACAATGGAAGCGACGTCGTGCTCGCGGGGGATGCAGCGGGCGTTGTGGCACCGTCCTCAGGCGAAGGCATTTACTATGCGATGGTCGGCGGGCGCGTCGCGGCGACGGCGGCAGCAGCGACTTTGGCGTCAGGACGGGTACGTGACTTGCAACTGGCGCGCAAACTTTTCATGCGCGAACACAAGCAGGTCTTCCGGGTCTTGGGCGCGATGCAAAACGCCTATTACAAATC
>CAYPVL010000008.1:0-5355 GCA_964414165.1 uncultured Cognatiyoonia sp. | reverse complement strand
TGTCGCTGTGTCATGATGTCGACGTGCAAAAGCTGACGTTTGAAGCGTATATGAACAAAAAGCTGGTCAAAGCGCGCCCCTTGGCGCATCTAAAGATCGGGATCAAAAACCTGGCACACCTGTCAGGGCTGGTATCGGAGTTGCGTACATGACGATCATGATCCCGGCCTGGGTGAATGGAAAACTGGAACCGGTCGAAAAGCTGGCCGCGCACCAGATGGGGCTGAAACACAAGGCGGTCAGTGTCTTTGTGATGAACCGGGGGCGGGTGCTGATCCAGCAGCGGGCGCTTGGGAAATACCACACGCCAGGGCTTTGGGCGAACACCTGCTGCACGCATCCCGAATGGGATGAAGACCCCAGCGATTGCGCGGTGCGGCGGCTGGACGAGGAACTTGGGATCACGGGGCTTTACCCCGCGCACCGGGATCAGGTGGAATACCGGGCCGATGTGGGCGATGGGCTGATCGAACATGAAGTGGTTGAAATCTACGTGGCCGACGCGCCTGATGATCTGCAAATCACGCCAAACCCGGACGAAGTCATGGCGACCAAATGGGTCGGCTTTTACGACCTTGCCGCGCAAGTTGCGCGCACGCCGGATGACTTTACGCCGTGGTTGCGGATTTACCTGCAAGACTACCAGACAGCAATTTTCGGCGATTTGGTGCGGGCGGGGTAAAGACGCTTTTCAGTCCGGGGAATTGATCCTAACGTGGGGCAAACCCTCGATTTGGATGGATCATGTTCGAAAACCTTCTTGCGTTCTTCCACGCGCCCAAAGCGGAAACAGAGCTTCCTGAAGCGGATGCCAAACACGCGCTTGGCGCGCTGCTTGTGCGCACCGCCAAGGCGGACCACGCCTATCTCTTTGAAGAGGTTGAACAGATCGACACGCTTCTGGCGGCGATGCACAACCTGAACCCGGTCGAAGCGGCCAAGATGCGGGCGGCTTGCGAACGGCTGGAACACGAAATCCCCGCCACAACCGACCTTGCAGGCATCCTGCGCGAAGCGATTACCCAAGCCGATCGCGAAGCTGCGGTGAGCGCGCTGTGGCGAGTGGTCTTTGCGGACGGGGTCGAGACGGAAGAAGAAGACGCCGTGTTGCACAAGATCGAAGAAACGCTTGGTGTCGCACCTGATGTGGCCAAGGCGCTGCATGATGCGGAAATGGCAGCGATAAAGCGCTAGGCCTTGCGCGCGATCCAAACAGACGCAACACCTGAAATCATGATGATACCAAGGCCCAGCAGGCTAAGGCCATCTGGCAGTGTGCCAAAGATCAACCAGCCAAGGAACGTCGCATGAACCAGCTGGCTATAGATCAGCGGTGCAATCGTCGTGGCATTGGCACGGCGATTGGCCAGCACCAGCAACATGTTGCCAAAGGCACTGCCAAGCGCGCTTAGGGTGGTCAGGATGATTGTGGTCTGATCCAGCGGCGGGATTTTCGTGACACCCAAAGGGGCAAGGGCAATCGCGCCGACCAGCAGTTGTGACCAAAGCAGAAAGCGGGGGCGATAGCTGCCAGCCAGCCAGCGGGTGGCGACAAGATAACCACCATGAAACATGCCCGCGATCAGCGCATAAGCAAGACCAACGGTCATGCCAAAGCCGGGTTTGACGACAAGGAAAACACCAAGAAACCCAATGACAAGCAGGATTGCGCGGGCGAAGGACGCACGCTCTTTCAACAGAACCACGGATAGGATGAACGCGACAATCGGACCAATGAAAAAGGCCCCGAACACATTGGCCACCGTCTCGGTCTTGAGGGCGGTCAGCACAAAGAACACACCACACGCGATCAACAGACCGCGCAACGCAAGACGCCAATCCCAACGGATATCGCTGAATTGCAGGCCTGCGAAAGGCAGCAGGATCACAGCGGCAACGGCAAAGCGGGACCATGCCACATAAAACGGGCTGACCCCTTCGCGGGTCATGAGTGTGCCAGCCACATCACCGCCCACGATCAGAAACATCGCAGTGATGACCATAGCTGCAACGATGAATGTCGCACGCGCCGTCATACCTCTGCTCAAAGCGGGCAGGCCGATCTAAGTCAAGGGATCAAAGCGCAGAGAGACCCGCAACCATCAACAAAGCGAGTCCAACAACAAGACCAATCAAGGCAAACTTCTTCTTGTTCGGAGCAGCCGCTTGTGCGTCTGTGACTGCAGATTGGGGGCGCACCGATGTCGCCTCTGCCTGTGCTTTGAAGAACGCAGCGATATCAAACTGGCCCCAGTCAAGCGCGGCGGCGTCGACTTCGGCAATGGCGTTGGTCAGGCGCATGACAATGGCATGGCGGGCCTCGCCATCCTCGGCTGGGTAAGACCCAACAGACATCTGCACGCCCGAAGGGGCGCGGCCAAAGCCAGCCGCCTTCAACAATTCGCGGACACCGCGGCTTGCCCGGTCCATCGCGGCGACAGTGGCGGGATCGCGCCAGCGGGCTTCGATATTCACCTCATCCACCTCTTGGCCAAGGGCGGCCAAAGCATCCAGATGGGCCTGCTGCGCGGCATCGGGGGCGACGGTGACAATATCAAAGTCGTAATTTAGGGGGGGCAGGGTCTTCAAAGGGGGATCAACCTGCACCTCAGCGGCAGGGGTGCGTGCGACGGGGCGGTCGCCCGTAACAAAGTCGCCGATTAAATCGGCATCGCTGGTAAAGTTGAAATTCGCCGACATCGTCCGCCCTTTCCATCAATTCAAATGCCACCCTAGGCGGCAAACAGGGCAACAGAATGGCGCGATCAAGGCCTTGCCCTTGGTTCTGGGGCTTGGTCTAAAGCCATAAGCCAAAGGAATGATGAACATGGTAGACATCGCCACCCGCGTCTGGAACCACAAATGGAAGATCGACCCGATTGTGCGGTCGCTGATTGATACAGACTTTTACAAACTGCTGATGTGCCAATCGGTGTTTCGCAACAAACCAGACACGCAGGTGACGTTTTCACTGATCAACCGATCCAAAGACGTGCGACTGGCAGAACTGGTGGATGAGGGAGAGTTGCGCGAACAACTCGACCACATTCGTACGCTTTCGCTCACGCGCGGGGAATCGACGTGGATGCGGGGGAACACCTTCTATGGGAAGCGGGCGATGTTCAGTTCGGAATTCATGGACTGGTTCGAAAACATGCGGCTGCCGGCCTACCACCTTGAAAAGCGGGACGGGCAGTACGAACTGACGTTCGAAGGGTCATGGCCCGAAGTGATGCTGTGGGAAATCCCGGCGCTGGCGGTGCTGATGGAACTGCGCGGGCGGGCGGTGCTGAAAGACATGGGGCGGTTTGAATTGCAGGTGCTGTACGCGCGGGCGATGACGAAGCTTTGGGAGAAAGTGACTGCGCTCAAAGGCGACCCCTCCTTGCGGATCGCTGATTTCGGGACGCGGCGGCGGCATAGTTTCCTCTGGCAGGACTGGTGCGTGCAGGCCATGCGCGAAGGACTGGGCGACAGCTTTGCCGGAACGTCCAACTGCCTGATCGCCAAGAACCGGGACTTGGAGGCGATTGGAACGAACGCCCACGAATTGCCCATGGTCTATGCGGCGCTTGCCAAAGATGACGCGGCGCTGCTGCAAGCGCCCTATGATGTGCTGTCAGACTGGCAGGCCGAACACGACGGGAACCTGCGGATTATCCTGCCCGACACCTACGGAACCGAAGGCTTCCTCAAACGCGCGCCCGATTGGCTTGCAGGATGGACAGGCATCCGGGTCGATAGCGGAGACCCGGCGACCGCCGCCGAAATCGCCATCCGCTGGTGGACCGAGCGGGGGGAGGACCCAACGCAAAAGCTGGTAATCTTCTCCGACGGGCTGGACGTGGACAAGATCATCGAACTTCAGACGCAATTCGCCGGACGCTGCCGCGTGTCGTTCGGGTGGGGGACGATGCTGACAAATGATTTCAAAGGCCTAACCCATAACGATTCCCTCGCGCCGTTTTCTCTGGTGTGCAAAGCAGTACAGGCAAACGGTAAACCAACCGTAAAGCTAAGCGACAATCCAAAGAAAGCGATGGGACCAGAGACCGAGATCGCGCGGTACAAGCGGGTGTTTGAAGTGGGTGAGCAGGAAGCGGTTGAGGTGGTGGTGTAATATTGTGAAACAAAAATGGATTCGTTTGAGTGATTGTTGCCAGAACGGCACAGTATGAATTTGTCAATACACAGTTTGTTAGGTAACAGTGATTTTTATAGTACCAAAAATATTTTTCCTCACTATATTTTTCATAGGAAATTCAACTAAGGTGTTCACTTGTCACTTGCAGAAGAAAAATTTGATGTTGGCGATTTTGAGATCACTATTGCTGGCGACGAGCAACCACTAAAATTTGCACAGATTGAAAACCTAACCGTTAACTTCGATACGAACGAAGGAGATGGGATAGGCGGAACAGTTGTGGTGAGAAGTAGAAAAAAAGATCAAACCGGCTTTTATTCGGGAGCTCCTGTAACTGAAGTGAAGTGGTTTGACTTCACTGAGGCCGCCGATGAAAAGATTAGGAAGCTATGCAGCAGAGTTTCATTGTTTGATGTTAAGGTCAGCGAAAAACATTTTGTAAACAGTTTGTTTAAGAGGGTTTATTTAAACGTACGTGAAAAATGAGCTTAGCGCGGCATACATCTTCGTACTCCTTGTACAATCCAAGATAGCATCCATTTGCAAACTGAAGCGAACCAGAAAAAGTGGTACCCAAAAAACATAGGATACCGCTGCCCCATCGTTTTTGGAAGAATTTTTCCAAAAAGTAAGATCGGTACTGATACTATCAGAAACACAAACATCTTTTCGTTGGTGAGGTCAAATGCTGAAGTTGGCATCTCCGAAAATGAGAAGTTGTCGCTATCGAATATCCAATCTGATAATCTAGGGACGTCTGGGAGCTGTACTGTTGTTAGCCAAGTATCGATTTGATTTGAAGTTAAAGCCAGTGGAATGAACGCTGCCAGCCCAGCGTTTGAGAAGACGCTAAATGCAGCGAGTGAACCAACATAGACTTCTCTTGATCGGTTGCCCTGAAGAACTGACCTGCGAGAGAAATTCCTTTCAATTCGTCTGTCCATCTTTTTCCGACGTCTGTTCAACATTCTGATTTTGCTGGGGTTTCCTGTACTCATAACGGTCTGATAGTCCGCTTCAAACTCAACTTGCTCCGACAGCAATTCCTCAGTGTCTTCAGTCAGACGTGAGGTGCCCCTAGATTTGTAGACGCTTTGCTTGGTAATTTTGGAAGCAAAGGAAGACGCGGATGTCAGGGCAAATACGTTACTCAGATGGTAGTCCCCCCATTTTTAATGGGGTTCAGCCGTAGAATTCAGGCGGCTGCTTTC
>CAYPVL010000007.1:0-59153 GCA_964414165.1 uncultured Cognatiyoonia sp. | reverse complement strand
GGGCTTTGCCGCTGCCTCCCCCGGCGATTTCGACGCGATCCAAGGCATTGCGCGGGAGATCGGGACCAAGGATGGCCCGACCATCTGTTCGCTATCGCGCGCCGTGGACGGCGATATTCACGCGTCGGGCAAAGCCATCGCGCCAGCTGAAAAACGCCGCATCCATACCTTTATTGCGACCAGCCCGCTGCACCGTGAGTTCAAGCTTAAGATGGAAAAAGGCGAGATTATTGAGCGCGCGATCAAAGCCATCGAGCTGGCGAAAACCTATACCGACGATATCGAATTTTCGGCTGAGGACGCGATCCGCACCGAACGCAATTTCCTGCAAGAGGTGTTCGAAGCCGCGATTGAAGCAGGTGCCACGACGATCAATGTGCCGGACACGGTCGGCTACACCACGCCGGAAGAAATTCAGGACCTGTTTGAGTTTCTCTCGACCATCAAAGGCGCGGACACCGTCGTGCTGTCCACCCACTGCCACAATGATCTGGGCATGGCGACGGCGAATAGCCTTGCCGCCGTAGAAGGCGGCGCACGCCAAATTGAATGCACAATCAACGGCTTAGGCGAACGGGCGGGCAACACCGCACTGGAAGAGGTGGTGATGGCGATGCGCGTGCGCAACGATATCATGCCGTTTGATACCAAGATCGACACACGCAAAATCATGCAAATTTCGCGCCGTGTCGCCACCGTGTCGGGCTTTGCTGTGCAGTTCAACAAAGCCATCGTCGGCAAAAACGCCTTCGCGCACGAGTCCGGCATCCACCAAGATGGCATGTTGAAGAACCGCGAAACATTCGAGGTGATGCGCCCCGAAGATGTGGGGCTCTCTGGCACGTCACTGCCTTTGGGCAAACACTCTGGCCGGGCTGCTTTGCGCGCCAAGCTGGAAGAACTTGGCTTTGATATCGGGGACAACCAACTCAAAGATGTCTTCGTGCGGTTCAAGGATTTGGCCGACCGGAAGAAAGAAGTTTTTGACGACGATATTTTGGCATTGATGAGCACCAGCGAAGGGGCCGAAGACCGCCTGAAGCTGAAATCGCTCAAAGTCATCTGCGGCACCGACGGCCCGCAAGAGGCGACGATGACCCTAGAAATCGACGGCACTGACCAGACCACAACCACAAACGGCGACGGGCCGGTTGATGCGACTTTCAACGCGGTCAAAGACCTGTTCCCGCATGGCGCACGGCTGCAACTCTACCAAGTGTCCGCCGTGACCGAAGGCACAGACGCGCAAGCCACGGTCTATGTGCGCATGGAAGAAGACGGGCGTATCGGCACCGGGCAATCGGCGGATACAGACACCGTCGTCGCCTCGGCCAAGGCCTATATCAACGCGCTGAACCGCCTGCTTGTGCGGCGCGATCAAACCGATGTGGGTTACGACACAAAAGGCGTCAGCTATAAGGACGCGGGCGAATAAAATCAGCCCATGTTGGAAAAGTGCAAGGATCCGGGTGATTATGGAATTCTCACCCGGCTTCGCCGCAGAATAAAGCAAGCGGCAAATAAGCGCTGCATCCCAACAAAACAGGCCTTTTAACCTTTTCCCAGCACCCGTATAACCAAGAACACCGCACTTTGGGGAGTCGCGGAAAAATTCGATATTTGGGAACGGGACCTTTTCGCGCATGGCACTTTTCGGCTCTCTCTTTTCGTCTGATATGGCGATTGACCTCGGCACCGCGAACACGCTGGTCTATGTCAAAGGGCGCGGCATCGTGCTGTCCGAACCCTCGGTCGTCGCCTACCATATCAAGGACGGTCAAAAGAAAGTGCTGGCCGTCGGCGAAGACGCCAAGCTGATGCTGGGCCGCACGCCCGGTTCCATTGAAGCAATCCGCCCGATGCGCGACGGTGTCATCGCTGACTTTGATACTGCCGAAGAGATGATCAAGCACTTCATCCGCAAGGTCGCGAAACGCTCGACCTTCTCAAAGCCCAAGATCATCGTCTGCGTCCCCCACGGCGCAACCCCTGTTGAAAAACGGGCCATCCGCCAATCGGTTCTATCTGCCGGGGCCCGCCGCGCTGGCCTGATCGCCGAACCCATCGCTGCTGCGATTGGTGCAGGCATGCCGATCACCGATCCAACCGGGAACATGGTTGTCGATATCGGCGGCGGGACGACCGAAGTTGCGGTCCTTTCGCTCGGCGATATCGTCTACGCCCGCTCCGTCCGCGTCGGTGGCGACCGCATGGACGAGGCCATCGTCAACTACCTGCGCCGCCAGCATAATCTTCTGATCGGGGACAGCACGGCAGAGCGGATCAAAACCTCAATCGGTACCGCCCGCATGCCTGATGACGGACGCGGATCATCCATGCAAATCCGGGGGCGCGATCTGTTGAACGGTGTGCCAAAGGAAACCGAGATTAGCCAAGCCCAGGTCGCCGAAGCGCTTGCTGAACCTGTGCAGCAAATCTGCGAAGCAGTGATGACAGCCCTAGAAGCCACGCCCCCTGATCTGGCCGCCGACATTGTTGATCGCGGCGTGATGCTGACCGGTGGTGGCGCACTGCTGGGCCAGCTTGATCTGGCGTTGCGCGAACAGACCGGCCTTGCGATTTCGGTCGCAGATGAAAGCCTGAACTGCGTGGCCTTGGGCACTGGCAAGGCTTTGGAGTATGAAAAACAGCTTTCGCACGTTATAGATTACGATAGTTAACAAAAGTCTCTCAAGGACATGCCCCTTGGCGAAAGACCGCAACAGCACCGATTTCGCAGGCCCGATCCGCAGATTGCTGGTCGGGATCCTTGTGATGTTCCTGCTGGGTACGTTCCTGATCTGGCGCATCGACAGTCCGCGCGTCGAACGCTTTCGCCTTGCGGTGATCGACAAGGTCGTCCCCAATTTTGATTGGGCCATGGCCCCCGTCACGGGTGTTGCCAATATCGCAAGCGATTTTCAAAGCTATCAGCAACTGGCCGAACAAAACGACGATCTGCGCCGCGAATTGCAACAGATGAAGGCGTGGAAAGAAGCCGCGCTTCAGCTGGAACAGGAAAACGCGCGGCTGTTGGAATTGAACAATGTACGCCTTGATCCAAAGCTGACCTATGTCACCGGCGTCGTGACAACCGACAGCGGATCACCCTTCCGCCAATCGGTGCTGCTGAACGTCGGTGCCCGCGACGGGATCATTGACGGCTGGCCCACGATGGACGGCATCGGCCTTGTCGGGCGCATCAGCGGTGTCGGCGAGGAAACAAGCCGCGTGCTGCTGCTGACCGATACCTCAAGCCGTATCCCCGTCACCATCCAACCCTCTGGGCAGAAAGCGATTTTGGCCGGTGACAACACACTGAACCCGCCCATTGAATTTCTTGAAGACGCCGCCGTCGTGCGCCCCGGTGACCGTGTTGTAAGTTCCGGCGATGGTGGCGTGTTTCCCGCCGATTTGCTGGTGGGGCAAGTGGCGCTTGGGTCAGATCGTCGCCTGCGCGTGCGCCTGTCGGCAGATTACGGACGGCTTGAATTCCTGCGCGTCCTGCGCGCCCAGCCGCATGAAGATATCAACGATCCCGGCGGGCTTCTTTCGCCCGACCCAAGCGAAGCCGACATCGCCGAGGCCACAGATGGCTGAGACAGCCAGCCGTCAGGTCTGGATCGGGCGCGGCATCTATCTGGGGCTTGCAGCACTTGTGATCTTTGTCCAGCTTCTCCCGCTGGATCAACGCCCGACGCTGTTCTCTCCGCCTGATATTCTGCTGGTGCTCACACTTGTCTGGGCTGCGCGCCGCCCGGATTTTGTGCCCTTCGTCATCATCGGTCTTGTCTTTTTCCTTGCGGACCTGCTGTTCCAACGCCCCCCCGGACTTTTTGCCGCACTGGTGGTGATCGCCACAGAAATCATCCGCAGCCGCGCAAGAACACTCCGGGAAATGACGATATTCGGAGAATGCGGGATGATCGCCATTGCGGTCATTGTGATCATGCTGGTGAACCGCGCCGTCCTTGCGCTGGTGTTAACGCCGCAGGCCTCGCAAGTGCAGACGATTTTGCATATTCTGGCGACAGTGGTCGCGATTCCCTTCATCATGGGAATTGCCCAGTTTATTTTCGGGGTGCGCCGCCCCGTACCCGGTCAGTTTGAAACCAAGGGACTTCGCTCATGAGACGCCCACAGCGCGACAATGCCGAAAGCACGCGCATCATTGGCCGCCGTGGGCTGATCATTGGCGGTGGGCAAGTGGCGGTTGCGGCTTTGCTGGGCTATCGGATGCAATCCCTGCAGGTTGAACAGGCCGATCAGTTCCGCCTTTTGGCCGAAGAAAACCGGATCAACATCCACCTGATCCCGCCAGCGCGCGGGCTGATCTTTGATCGCGCAGGGCGCGCCTTGGCGGAGAACGAACAGAACTACCGCGTGGTCCTGCGCCGTGAGGCAGCGGGGGATGCGGCAGCAGCCCTTGAAAAACTGCGCCAGATTGTCGAGATCCCCGATGATGTGATCGCCAAAGCACTTGAAGAGGCCAACAGCCGCGCCCCGCATGTGCCTGTCACAATCCTTGATCGCCTCCGCTGGGAAGATGTCGCCGAAATCAACGTCAACGCCCCCGCCCTGCCCGGCATCACTGCCGAGGTTGGGCTGTCGCGCATCTATCCCTTTGCCACGTCCATGGGCCATGTGGTCGGCTATGTTGGCCCGGTCAGCGACTATGATCTGTCGCGCATTGATGACCAAGACCCGCTTTTGCAAATCCCGAAATTCCAGATCGGCAAGACCGGCGTTGAAAACAAGCTTGAGCGCACGCTGCGCGGTGCTGCCGGGACCCAGCAGGTCGAGGTGAACGCCGCAGGCCGGGTCATGCGCGAACTTGAACGCCGCGAAGGCACCAAGGGCGCGGATGTGCAGCTGACGATTGATGCCAAGCTGCAGGCCTATTGTCAGGCGCGCCTTGATGGCGAAAGTGCGGGCGCTGTCGTGATCGACCTTGAGAACGGCGATTTGCGTGCCGTGTCTTCGGCCCCGTCTTTTGATCCCAATCTCTTTGTGCGCGGTATCTCGGTCAAAGACTGGCAGGGCTTGAACGAAAACAAATTCCGCCCGCTTGCCGCAAAGGCTGTGCAAGGGATTTATCCGCCCGGTTCAACCTTCAAAATGGTCACGGCTTTGGCCGCTTTGGAAGGCGGCGTGATCAGCCCCGACGAAACCGTCTATTGCCCCGGTCACACAGACGTCTTCGGCACGCGCTTTCACTGCTGGAAGCGCGCAGGCCATGGCAACATGAACCTGCACGAAAGCCTTAAGCAATCCTGCGACTGTTATTATTACGAAATCAGCCAGCGCATCGGCATCGACAAAATGGCCGAAATGGCGCGCAAGCTGGGGATTGGGATCAAGCATGACGTGCCGCTTTCTGCCGTCGCTTCGGGCCTTGCGCCCGACAAAGCCTGGAAGGCTGATGTGCGCGGAGAGGACTGGCGCATCGGGGATACGGTGAACGCCTCGATTGGTCAGGGTTATGTCCTTTCGTCGCCGCTCCATCTGGCGGTGATGACGGCGCGGATCGCCACAGGGCGCGAGGTGACGCCGCGCCTGATCAAATCGGTCAGCGGTGTCGAAACCCCAAGCGGGCTGGGCCCAAGTCTGGGCCTGAACGAAAACGGCCTGCGCCGCATTCGCGCCGCCATGAGCGATGTGGTCAATCATCAACGCGGCACCGCGCGGTCGTCGCGCTTTGTCTCAGACGGGATGCGGATGGCAGGCAAGACCGGCACATCGCAGGTCCGCCGCATCACCAAGGCCGAGCGCGAAGCGGGCATCATCCGCAACGAAGACCTCCCGTGGGAACGCCGGGATCACGCGTTGTTCGTGGACTATGCACCGCTTGATAACCCCCGCTTTGCGGTGGCTGTCATCGTCGAACATGGCGGCGGCGGATCGACCGCTGCGGCCCCCATCGCGCGCGATATCACGCTGCAGGCGCTTTATGATGGCAATCCACCGCTGGATGCCTATCCATCCGCTGATCGCGCCCGCATCGCCGAACAACAGCGCAAGATTGACGCGTTGATCGCAAGCGGTGTGCAGGCGCAGGACCGCGCATGAGTTATCTTGAGTATCACGCAAAGTATGTCCCCACCGGCTTTCGCAAGCTGATGTATCTGCACTGGCCAGTGATCCTACTGCTTACCGCGGTCGCAAGCGCTGGGTTCATCATGCTTTATTCCGTATCAGGCGGCGTGCCCGAACGCTGGATGGAACCGCAGGTGCAACGCTTTGGCATGGGCATGGTGTTGATGATTTGCGTGGCCATGGTGCCGATCTGGTTCTGGCGCAATATGGCAGTGGTGGCGTATCTGGCATCACTTGGCCTGCTGCTCGCGGTTGAATTTGTTGGGGTCGAACGCAACGGGTCACAACGCTGGATCGATCTTGGCCCGATGGATTTGCAACCCTCAGAGCTGGCCAAGATCACACTGGTGATGCTGCTGGCCGCTTACTACGACTGGATCCCGCAGACCCGCAAATCGCATCCGTTATTTGTGTTGCCGCCCTTGCTTTTCATCTTATTGCCGACGTTTCTGGTGTTGTCGCAGCCTGACCTTGGCACCTCGCTTTTGTTGATCATTGGCGGCGGGGCGATGATGTTTTTCGCAGGCGTCCATTGGGCCTACTTCGCTGCCGTGATCGGTGCCGGAGCGAGTACGGTCTGGGCGGTTTTTGCCTTTCGCGGCACGCCCTATCAATTGCTGCAAGACTATCAGTACCGCCGGATTGATACCTTTCTTGATCCCTCCAATGATCCTTTGGGCGCGGGCTATCATATTACGCAGGCCACGATCGCCCTTGGGTCGGGCGGCTGGACGGGGCGCGGATTTATGCAAGGCACCCAAAGCCGCCTGAACTTTCTGCCCGAAAAGCACACCGACTTTATCTTTACGACCTTGGCGGAAGAGTTCGGCTTTATCGGCGGCATCTTCCTGCTGGTTCTTTACATGTTGATCATCATCTTTTGCGTGGCGACCGCTATCACCAATAGGGATCGCTTTTCATCGCTGCTGACGCTTGGCGTCGCGATGACCTTCTTTCTGTTCTTCGCCCTGAACATTGCGATGGTCACGGGGCTTGCGCCTGTGGTCGGGGTGCCTTTGCCGCTGGTCAGCTATGGAGGCTCTGCGATGCTTGTGCTTCTGGTCGCCTTTGGCCTTGTGCAATCAGCGCATGTGCACAAACCCCGCTGATGCTGAAGGTTCTGTTTTCTGCCCACCCGTCGCAATGGCCGCTATACGCGGGGCCGTTGAATGACGCCTTTACAAAGGCTGGTTTGAAGATCGATCTTGCGACCGCGCATGCGCCCGAAACGGTGGACTATATCGTCTTTGCCCCGAACGGCCCGGTCACGGATTTCGCACCCTACATCCGCTGCAAAGCGCTTCTAAGTTTGTGGGCCGGGGTTGAAACCATCGTTGACAATCCAACCCTGACCCAGCCTTTGCTGCGCATGGTCGATCATGGATTATCCCAAGGCATGGTCGAATGGGTGACGGGCCATGTGCTGCGCCATCATCTGGGAATGGATGCGCATATCACTGGGCAAGATGGGCTTTGGCGCGCGGATATCTACCCGCCAATGGCGCAACACCGCCCGGTGACGATCCTTGGACTTGGTGCGCTTGGGACTGCATGTGGGCAAGCGCTTACCGCGCTGGGGTTCCCGGTAACAGGGTGGAGCCGCTCTGAAAAGGGCGTGCCGGGCATTCGTTGTTTGCACGGTGCAGATGGATTCACACAGGCGCTGACGGATGCGCAGATTGTGATCCTGTTGCTGCCCGACACGCCGGCAACTGAAAATGCGCTTGATGCCAAAGCGCTCTCCCTGCTCGCCCCCGGTGCTTTCATCATCAACCCCGGACGCGGACCATTGATTGATGATGATGCCCTGCT
The DNA here is from genome assembly GCA_964414165.1 of uncultured Cognatiyoonia sp. Taxonomy (GTDB): domain Bacteria; phylum Pseudomonadota; class Alphaproteobacteria; order Rhodobacterales; family Rhodobacteraceae; genus Cognatiyoonia. The sequence continues at coordinate 51,245 of CAYPVL010000007.1, read as the reverse complement.
TGCCGCGCTCAACAATGGCCATATCGCCCACGCAACGCTGGATGTATTCCGCAGTGAACCGCTTCCGAAAAACCACCCTTATTGGTCCCACCCGCAGGTGACAGTCACACCTCACATTGCCTCAACCACGCGCCCCGAAACCGCCGCCAAGGTCATCACCGCGCAAATCAAACGCGGAGAGGCCGGCGAACCTTTCCTCCATCAAGTTGATCGCAAGGCCGGCTACTAAAGCGCCCCTTTACGTCTTTCTTTGTCCAATCAAACTTCCGCCGGAGGCATCCGCACCAACAAGCAGCGCCAACGCTGCATGTTTCGCACGCGAAACATATTATGTTAAATAACCATTTATTAACAATTACCTAGCGCAAGCGCGGCGGCTTGTCCGGATCCATGCCCGGCGCTATTGGCATTGGTTGTGCCGCTGCCGGTTCGGGCAGATCAAACCGCAGCCCCACCTTGGCCAGATGTGCGGCCAGTGGATCGCTGGCCTTGCAGAACATCACATCCATCACGCCCGCCTCGATCCCGGAAAAGGTCAGCGCCTCGCCCGCCGCATTGGCCAGCGCCTTTTCGGCCCCGTCCTTAGCGTCCACAAAGGCCAGCACATGCCCCTTCAGCCCACCCTCATAGGTTGCTGCAGCAAGATAGGCCCATTTGGCCAGCCCTGCCGCAATCGCCAGTTTGCGATCAAGGCCCGTGATCACCGCTTCGGGCAGACCGACGGGGGCCGAAAGCGCCTCAACCCGCGCCTCGGTTTCATCTGGTGCGTGTTGCAGCACTTCGACCAGCCAATCCACGGCTTCGGAAGGGATCAGCATCGCAGAGGGTGCCACCTCGACGTTGAAGGCCAGCCCAATCCCCTGCCCCGCAAGCATCTGCACAAGTGCGCGCCCCGGCAGCCCTGCATAAGGGGCCGCCCGGCCCACAAAATCGGCAAGCCGTTCTTCGCGATCAAACACAAGCGCGTATTGTGCGCCCTCAATCTCGAACAGGGACGGTTCGATCTGATCCGCAACGGGTTCCCCTTCAAGCAGCATGAACAACTCGCTATCGGCAAGTCGTTCATAAAACCGCAAGCGGGCCGCATCATCTTCGGGGGCGGCGTCCATCGCAGCATGGGCGCTATCAAGATCGGTCATGTGAGTACCTCTGCGACGCGCATCCGCAGGGCGGGCAAAACGTCTGTTTCAAACCAAGGATGTTTCTTCAGCCACCCGGTATTGCGCCAGGACGGATGAGGCAAGGGAAAGACGCGCGGCGCATGATCGCGCCATGCGGCGACCCGTTCGGTCACGCCCATCTTTCCGCCCAAATGCCAGCCTTGCGCATATCCGCCGATCAAAAGGGTCAGTGGCACAGTGCCCAGTTGGTCCATAGCCTGTTTGCGCCACGTTTTTGCGCAAATTGGCGGCGGCGGAAGGTCGGACCCCGCCGCATTATAACCCGGAAAGCAAAATGCCATCGGCACAATCGCCACCCGGCTGCGGTCATAGAAATCATCTTTGCTTATTCCCATCCAGTCGCGCAGCCGGTCGCCTGAGCGATCCCAGAAAGGCGTCATCGCTTCATGGACCCGCAGGCCAGGGGCCTGACTGGCGATTAAAATCGTTGCGCGATCTTGAAACCAGACCACCGGACGGGGCGCGTGCCCGGTCTTGGTGGCCGCAAAGCGGCCCGCGCACAAGCGGCAGTTGGCGATGTCTTGCTGTAGCGTCGGCATGAACAGGACAATAGCGCGCCCCTTACACCTTTCCCCCCTTAATTTTGCCGCAAATCTGCGTCATAAGGTTAAAAAAGAATGTCCCTTAGGGGGTGTTAACTTATTTCCGTCAACAATGGTGGAACCTCACACCGAGGAATGAAGCAGGAATCGCATGCTTGAGTTTGAAAATGTCAGCAAGTCCTTCTGGACGGGCAAACAACGCAAGGTGATCCTTGAGAAGGCCTCGTTCCGGGTTGATCTTGGCAATTCACTTGGCATTCTTGCGCCCAATGGCACCGGTAAAACCACGCTTATCAATATGATGGCCGGGCTGGAAAAGCCCGATGAGGGCCGGATTTTTCGCGGCTGCAACATTTCATTCCCGCTTGGCTTTATGGGCGGCGTTGTGGCCAAGCACACAGCGCGCGAGAACAGCCGCTATATCGCCCGCCTTTATGGTCTTGATCCTGATTATATCGAAGCGTTTTGCCGCTGGATGTGCCAGATCGAGGAATATTTTGATCTGCCCATCGGCACCTATTCCCAAGGGATGCGCGCGCGATTCACGTTTTCGCTGATGCTTGCCCTTGATTTTGACATGTACCTGATTGACGAAGGTATGCCCCAGACTACAGACGTTGATTTCAATCGCAAAGCCGGGGAAATTCTGCGCGAGCGCCTTGAAAATACAACGGTCGTGATTGTCTCCCACCAAGCTGCTACGTTGGAAAGGTTCGCGAAATCCGCGGCCGTCCTGAAAGACGGGCAGATTCATATGTTTGACACTTTGGAAGAAGCGAAACAGCTGTATGACTACGAAACCCAAGGCTAAAAAGTTCCGTATCCGTCGTGGTGACAGCCTCGCCTCTGGTGGGGACGCGCCGTTGCGCGCCACTGGCACCGATGCGGCAGCGCCAACACCTGCCCCTGCCCCGCAAGGTGGCAGTATGGATATTGATTCCATTCGCCGCGAAGGTTTAACCGGACGTCAGTTGCGCATGGCCCGCCGGGTGGCCCAGAAGAATGGGCTGGCCGTTACCTCTGATTTTGATGCTGTGCGCCAGTTGCGCGCCAAGGGCATTGATCCGTTCCAGCGAAACACCATCCTTGAACTGGTCGCCCCCGAAGGCGGCGGCACAACCGCCCCCGGTGCCGCCCAACAGCAGCCCCCCCAAGCGGGCGCGCTTGCGGCCAAGGTGCAATTGCCCCAGACGATCCAAAAAGGTGATCAGCTGCCATCGACCGAACGGGTCAAGCCCACGGGCGATCAGCGCGCGTCGGAAATCATGCGCATTCAGCGCGATATCGCCAAGCGCCGCCGCCGCCGTCTGGCCCTGTTGATGACCCGGCTGGCGTTCTTTGTTGCGCTGCCGACGTTTATTGTCGCTTGGTATTTCAGCGTTATGGCAACCCCGATGTATGCCACGAATTCCGAATTCGTCATCCAGCAGGCTGACACGGGCGGGGGCGGCGGTGGCGCCGGCGGGCTTGGTGGTTTGTTCCAAGGCACGTCGATGGCGACCCAGCAGGACAGTATCACTGTCCAATCCTACCTTGCCTCGCGCGAAGCGATGGTGCGTTTGGATGAAGATCACGCCTTCAAGGCCCACTTTAGCGACGAAGATATTGACCGCATCCAGCGTCTTGACGCTGAGGCCACCAATGAAGATGCCTTTGATCTTTATAAGAAACACGTCAAGATCAGCTATGATCCGACCGAAGGCATTCTGCGCATGGAGGTGATCGCCGCCTCGCCCGAGAAAAGCCAGGAATTTTCCGAAGCTTTGCTGGATTACGCCGAAGAACAGGTCGACCAGATGACCCAGCGTCCGCGCAATGCGGCGATGGCCGGTGCCCGTCAAAGCCTTGATGAGGCCGAGGCCCGCCGACAGGCCGCCTTGGAAAAATGGGTAAGCTTGCAGGAAAACCTGACCACCGTGGGTGGCGGGACCGAGACATCGCTGATCATTCAGGAAATTGGTCTGCGTGAACAGGAACGGTCGAATCTGGCTTTGACCTTGCAGTCACGCCTTGATGTGCGCCGCCCGAATGAAGCGCAGGTATCGGCCTTGCGCAATCAGATTGCCAACCTTGATCGGCTGATCGCCGATCTGCGCGGCAAGCTGACCGATAGTTCCGAAGGCGGATCTGCGGCCAGCAATGATCTGCAACTGCGTCTGGCTGAGGAAGATTACACCTTCCAGTCGCTTCAGGTGCAGGCCGCCCTGACCCAAATGGAAGCCGCCCGGATCGAGGCGAATAAACAGGTCCGCTATGTCTCCGTCGGCGTGGCCCCCATCGCCCCGGATGAGGCCACATATCCGCGCGCCTTCGAAAACTCGATCCTTGCGTTTTTGATCTTTGCGGGCGTGTATTTGATGATCTCGCTCACCTCTTCAATCCTGCGCGAACAGGTGGTTTCTTGATGATTGACGTCAATATCGGCGGCCTGACCGTCAGCAACGACCGCCCGCTGCTGGTCATTGCAGGCCCCTGCCAGTTGGAAAGCACCGATCATGCCCTGATGATCGCCCGCCAGATGGCCGACACTTGTGCCGCTGCGGGTGCGCAGTTCGTCTTTAAGGGTAGCTTTGACAAAGCCAACCGCACGTCCGTGTCGGGCAAGCGCGGGCTTGGGATTGATGAAGGCCTAAAGGTGATGCAGGCCGTCAAAGACGCCATTGGCTGCCCGGTTCTGACCGATATTCACAATGCCGATCAATGCGCCACTGTGGCCGAAGTTTGCGACATCATGCAGATCCCGGCGTTCCTGTGCCGACAAACCGATCTGCTGTTGGCTGCCGGTGAAACAGGTGCTGTCATCAACGTCAAAAAGGGCCAGTTTCTGGCCCCTTGGGACATGCCCAATGTGATCGCCAAGATCGAAAGCACCGGCAACAAGCGCATTCTTCTGACCGAACGCGGATCGTCATTTGGCTATAACACCCTTGTGGCTGACATGCGGTCTTTGCCGACGATGGCCAAGACGGGCTATCCGGTTGTGATGGATGCGACCCATTCGGTGCAACAGCCGGGCGGGCAAGGCGGGTCATCCGGCGGACAGCGCGAATTTGCCCCTGTCATGGCGCGCGCGGCTGTGTCCCTTGGGATTGCGGCTGTGTTCATCGAAACCCACGAAGACCCCGATAACGCGCCAAGTGATGGGCCCAATATGATCCCGCTTGATCAGATGGGGGCCGTGGTCAAAAGCCTGATGGCATTTGACGCGCTTGCAAAAGCGGACCCGCTGCGGGTTTAGGGGCTTTGCCCCTGCGCCGCACCCGCCTACAGTTTCGCCAAATTCACATGGTTGGCTGATATGATCCGCGTCTTTCTTGTTCTTTCCCTGCTTTTCACGCTTGTGACCCCTGTACAGGCGCAAGACGGCGGCGGTGCGATCTCGACCGAAAATGTCGCCCAGTTGGATGTGGATATCGCCAACCGTATCCGCGAAATTTTAGCAGAGCTTGGGAATTACGAGGATGTGACGGTTACGGTTTCGGAGGGGATTGTGACGTTTCGGGGCACAGCCAACACGGCGATTGAGGCATCCGAACTGTCAACGCTTGCCAACCGGATCGAAGGTGTTGTCGCGGTCAAGAATGACGTGATCCAGACGCGCGATGTGACGCGCAGCCTTGATCCGGCTTTTGATCGGTTTCGGGACCGGGTTGATCAAATCATCGCGGCCTTGCCCTTGCTGATGATTGCGCTGGCGGCCTTCGCACTGGTTGTTTTCATCGGCTTTTCCATCGCAAAGATGCGCCGCCCATGGGATCGGCTTGCGCCAAATTCCTTTGTGGCTGACGTTTATCGCCAGATCGTGCGCATCGCGTTCTTTGTTTTCGCTGTTGTGATCGCCCTTGATATCCTGAACGCGACAGCGCTTTTATCGACGATTTTGGGCGCTGCCGGGATCATCGGTTTGGCCATTGGTTTTGCCGTGCGCGACACGGTCGAGAATTTCATCGCCTCGGTCATGCTGTCCTTTCGCCAACCGTTCCGGCCCAACGATACGGTCGAAATTAACGGCGATCAGGGCAAGGTGATCCGCCTGACCAGCCGCGCCACCATCCTGCTTTCGTTTGATGGCAATCACATCCGCATTCCCAATGCGACCGTCTTCAAAAGCCGCATCATCAACTTCAGCCAAAACGCCGAGCGGCGCTTTTTGTTCAACATTTTGATCGCCCGCGGCTCTGATCTGCAGATGACCCGCGATTTGATCGAACGCACGGTGCAGGATCTGCCTTTTGTCATCGACACCCCGGCTGCGGCGGTGTGGATTGACGCCCTTGAACCTGCGGGCACGGTCATTGTGGTGACGGGCTGGATCAACCAGAACGAAACATCGGTCAGCCTTGCCAAGGGTGAAGCGATCCGGCAGGTCAAGATTGCCTTGCAAGCTGCCGACGTTGGCATTGTCGATAGCGCGCAGATTGTTGTGCTGGATCGCAGCAAGGTCGCCCCCACCCCCCAAGACGCCGATGAAACCACCGCCGTGACCGGGGTTGAGGCCGCCGAAGACGATGCCCTGCACGGCATCATCGCCGCCGAACGCCAAGATGACGGGGCCGAAGATTTGCTGCGCCCGGACGCCCAGAAAGAATAGCAGTATTTTTGCGCGAAGGGGGCTTGAATGGCGCAAGCCCATGTCGTATCCAGCCCCTCGCTGCTGGGATGTAGCCAAGTGGTAAGGCAACTGTTTTTGGTACAGTGTACCGTAGGTTCGAATCCTACCATCCCAGCCAGCCTTGCCCAAAATACAGTGTCCAAAATAAATCGGGGCCGCTTTACGACAGGTCGCCTTGGCCTGCCGATTGAACCTGCGCAAGTGTTCCAATGACGCTAAGGTCATCCGCCAGCACCAACAGATCGTGCGTGTTCTGCCCTGTGATTTGGGCGCGCGCCTTTTGGCCGACAACCCGTGCCGGAATGGTGATGGCCATACGCAGCGCTTGCGCGGGCGCGATGCCGATCTGCTGCACAAGACGGGCGACCCCTTGGGCTTGGGTCACATGTGCCCCGGCTAAATTGCCTTCGCTGTTGATCAACCGTCCGTTTTTCAGCTGGATGGTTTGCCCATAAAGATCGAACTGATCTGGCCCCCCCACTGTTGCCATCGCATCAGACACCAGAAACATCAGATCCTGCGCAGGCCGCGCGCGCAAAGCCAGCCTGATCATCTGGTCATCGACATGCACCCCGTCGCAGATGATCCCCGACCAAATATCAGCATTGATTACGGCACCGACTGTTCCCGGTTCCCGGCTTGTCATCGGTGACATCGCGTTGAAAAGATGTGTCGCACAGCTTGCACCAGCTTCAATCGCAGCCACGACTTCGGCGCAGGTTGCGTCTGTGTGCCCAAGCGAAACCACCGCCCCCATCTGCGCAAGGTCTGTGATTTGGCTGTGTGTGATTGCTTCGGGGGCAACCGTGATCATGACTGCGATGTCGTGCTGTCGCAGCCGCGAAACGACCGCCATGGTCCGTGCATCCATTGGCCGAATGTGATCTGCGTGATGTGTGCCGCGCCGCTTCATGGCGATATGTGGCCCCTCGATATGCAAACCGATGATGCCTTCATCCCCTTTGGCCGCGATTGCAGCAGCGGCAGCCCTGTCCAGAACGTCCGGGTGATCTGTGATCACCGTTGGCATCACCGCGGTTGTGCCGAACTGCCGATGCGCTGCGGCAATGTCGGCCATCGCGCCTTGCGTTGGCGTGGCGTTCAGCATCGTGCCGCCACCGCCGTTGACCTGCAAATCCACAAAGCCGGGTGTCAGAATGCCTTTGATCGGCACCGCATTACCCGGCGCTTGCCCAACCTGTGCTGCGTGTCCGTCCACGATGTGCACGCCCTGCCCCTGCACAAGGTCCTGCCCATCAAACAAGGCATCGGGGGCGATCCAACAATCTGTCATGCGCCGTCCTTGGCCTGCCACGCCGCATAGGCCGCACCGCGTGCACCGCTTGTGTCGCCCCCTTCGGCAAGCACGATGGGTGGCATGGCAAATCCCAAGAACTGCGTGCGCGCTGCGGCTTTGGTCAGATCGGCCAGTATCCCGTCAATCTGGGTCAGCCCACCGCCAAGCACGATGATATTGGGATCAACCGTCAGCGTGAGCGTATGTAAAAGTTCCACCGTTAAAGCGCACCAAACCTCCCACACGGGTTTGGTATCTTTGTGGCACCGGGCCGCGATTTGTGGCGTGGTCAGGTCCGTCCCCAAAATATGTTTGGCCAGTCGCACAAGGCCCGGCCCCGCGATATAGGTTTCGATGCATCCCACCCTGCCACAACCACACGGCCAAACCGGCAGATTGTGCTGGTCGATAAGATGCGCAGGCGCCGCGCTGTGCCCGAATTCGCCACCTGTCTGGGTTGGTCCATTCAAAAGGGCACCATTCACCGCAATCCCGCCGCCGATGCCTGTGCCAAGAACAAGCGCCAGAACAATGTGATGATCTTTGCCGCGTCCAAAGATTGCCTCGGACAAGGCCAAGGCGCGGCAGTCGTTGAGATAGGTGATCGGGCGCCCGGCGCTGCGCGCAATGTCTTCGGGGAACGGTTTTTGCGATGCTGCCAGGTTCGCTGCGAAGACAAGCCCGCTGTCTGGGTGGACCAGCCCTGCGGCCCCAATTCCGACAGGCAGATCGCCACTGGTTTGCGCATCCGCCCAAGCAATCAGCCCGACCACATCTTTGATAAGCGCTGCGTAATCCCCGGCTGTGTCGATGCGGTTGCGGGCGCTGATGTTCCAAGCGTTATCAAAGACCTGCACTTCGATCTTTGTGCCACCAAGGTCGATGCCAATCGCGCTCATGCCATTGCCCGGTGTGCTTTGACGCCTTTTGCCCGTTTCGCAAGTTCATCGGTCATATGCTGTGCGTCACTTCTGACAGGGTTCCGGGGTGCGTATCGATCCAAGCCTATGTGATCCAGACTGCCCTGAATATCGGCCTGCCCGCTGCCAGCGTCAACATATTCATGGGCAGCAGCCGATCTGCGGTGCCTCTGGCGTCAGGATGTGTCCCCTGACGCCAGTGCGCCTTGGTTACCCAAGGATTTTGTTCAGTGTCGCTGACGGCCGCATCACCGCCCCGGTTTTCGCCGCATCCGTGCGGTAATATCCGCCAAGATCAACCGCGTGCCCTTGGGCTGCGGCCAGTTCGGAAATGATCGCAGTTTCGTCATCCACCAAGGCTTGCGCGATGGGTGCGAAGTGACCGGCGAGGTCCGCATCATCGGACTGATCCGCCAAGGCCTGCGCCCAGTAGCGGGCGAACCAGTAGTGGCTGTCGCGGTTGTCCGGCTCGCCCACTTTGCGTGACGGAGAGTTGCCGTTGTCGAGGATGCCTTGCGTGGCGACCTCGACCGCTTTGCCAAGGACCCGCGCTTTTTCGTTGTTCTTCGCGTCGGCCAGGAAGATCAGGCTTTCGCCCAGCGCACAGAATTCCCCAAGGCTGTCCCAGCGCAGATGGTTTTCTTCGACCAATTGCTGCACGTGCTTGGGCGCAGACCCGCCAGCGCCCGTTTCAAACAAGCCACCGCCGTTCATCAGTTTCACGATGGACAGCATCTTGGCCGATGTTGCGAGTTCCAAGATCGGGAAGAGGTCGGTCAGATAATCGCGCAGCACGTTGCCGGTGATCGCGATGGTGTTGTCGCCTTTGGTGATCGTCTCGAATGACGCGCGGGTTGCTTCGCGTGGTGCCATGATTTCGAACTTGTCGGCCACGCCTTTGGCCGCAAGGATCGGCTTTACATAGGCGATGAGTTCCGCATCGTGTGCCCGGTTTTCATCCAGCCAGAAAATCGCCCGGCACCCTTCGGCCTTTTGGCGATCAATCGCGAGGTTCACCCAGTCTTCAATCGGTGCCTTGCGCGCAGAGGCTGACCGCCAGATGTCGCCTGCCTCAACCTTGTGGCTGTGCAGCACAGTGCCGTCGTCAAGGATCATTTTGACGGTGCCCGCCTCGGCGATTTCGAAGGTCGTCGGGTGCGATCCGTATTCTTCCGCCTTTTGCGCCATCAGCCCGATGTTTTGCACTGTGCCGGCTGTCGCCGGATTCAGTTTGCCGTTTTCTTTGAAGAACTTGATCGTCTCATCGTAAACCGGCGCGTAGGAGTTATCGGGGATGACGCAGTTGGTGTCTGCCTCTTTCCCGTCTGGCCCCCAGCCCTTGCCACCGGCCCGGATCAGCGCGGGCATTGAGGCGTCGATGATCACGTCCGAGGAGACGTGCAGATTGGTGATCCCTTTGTCGGAATCAACCATATACATCGGTGGGCGCGCCTCCATGCAGGCGTTGATGTCGGCCATGATCGCAGCGTTGTCTTTGACCCGGTTCAGAAGATCGCCAAGGCCGGAATTTGCGTTCACACCAAGGTCTTTCATTGCATCACCGTGCGCCTCAAAAACAGGCGCGAGGTAGGCTTTGACGCCGTGTCCGAACAGGATCGGGTCGGACACCTTCATCATAGTCGCCTTGAGGTGCAGCGAGAACAGCGTGCCGTCGGCTTTGGTCGCGTCGATCTGTTCGGCGAGGAAGGATTTGAGCGCTGCCGCGCTCATGAATGTGGCATCAACGACGGTGCCTGCGGGGTAGCTGATCCCATCTTTCAGGACGGTTTCGCCGTTTGCGGTTTCCAGCACGATCTTGGCGGTGGATTCGTTTGAAAGCGTCGCAGAGACCTCGTTTGAGAAGAAGTCATTGCCGGACATGGAGGACACTTTGGTTTTGCTATCCGCCGACCAATCGCCCATGCGGTGTGGGTTCTTTTGTGCAAAGCTTTTCACAGCCTTGGCCGCGCGCCGGTCAGAGTTGCCTTCGCGCAGGACCGGGTTCACCGCGGACCCTTTGATCCCGTCGTATTTCGCGCGGATCGTTTTTTCAGCGTCTGTGCCCGGCGCTTCGGGGTAGTCGGGCAGCGCGTAGCCTTGGGATTGCAGTTCCTTGATCGCTGCCACAAGCTGCGGCACAGAGGCCGAGATGTTGGGCAGTTTGATCACGTTCGCCTCAGCCGTTTTCACAAGACGGCCCAGTTCGGCCAGATCATCGGATTGGCGTTGGTCTTCTTTCAGATGCTCGGGGAATGTCGCAAGGATGCGCCCGGCAAGGCTGATATCCTTTGTGCCCACCGATACGCCTGCGGCGGCGGCAAACTGTTGAATGATCGGCAGGAAAGACGCGGATGCAAGTTCGGGTGCTTCGTCTACTTTGGTGTAAATGATATCAGACATTGGGAATCCCTCGCAAATGATGTTGCCGCCTTCTAGCGGATCAGTTTGGGGGCGTCGACTGTATACCGTCGCATACGGTCAGAAAACGCTTGCGTCACAGCCGCACGGGGGGTGATTTGAAAGTGAACGTACCCTTCAGAGGATATCATGCCCGACTATGTGATCACCCCGCCTGCCCCCGCGACGTTGCCCGTGATTGGCACCGATGATCTTTTCCCGGTGCGCCGCGTCTATTGCATTGGCCGCAATTACGCCGCCCATGCCATTGAGATGGGCCATGACCCCGACCGGGAGCCGCCGTTCTTCTTTCAGAAGAATGCGGGCGATCTGGACCCATCGGGCCGCTTTCCCTACCCGCCCCAAAGCACGGATGTGCATCACGAGGCCGAGATGTATGTCGCTTTGAAATCAGGCGGTGTGGATATTGCCGTCGGTGACGCGCTGTCTTGTGTGTATGGCTACGGCCTTGCGCTGGATATGACCCGCCGCGATTTGCAAAGTGAGATGAAGAAGATGGGCCGCCCATGGGAGATTGGGAAAGCCTTTGCCCGGTCTGCGCCTTGTGGCCCTGTTCATCGGGTCGCCGATGTTGGCCATCCGGCGGAGGGCGCGCTAGGGTTGGCTGTGAATGGTAAGAGGCGTCAAAGCGGTGATCTGAACCAGATGATCTGGAAGGTTCCCGAGATGATTGCCTATCTGAGTGCTTATTTTACCCTTGAAGCTGGCGATGTGATCTTGTCAGGCACCCCTGCGGGGGTTGGCCCGGTGGCGCGCGGCGATGTGATGGTCATGACGTTGGATGGGTTTGCTGATTTATCGGTGACCGTCGTCTAGTTGGCGTTGAAAACGAAGAGCGCTTCGTTGTTGATCGTGTAGTCGTTGATCAGGTTGGCGGCGCGTTCGCTGGTCAGCCAAGCCTCAAGCGCCAAGGCCGCATCATGATTAATTGCTGGGTGTTTGGCGGGGTTTATGGGCAGGTAGGCGTATTGATTGAAAAGTGCCGGGTCGCCTGCGAAAATAATTGCCAACCCGTCTTTGTTGCCGAAATTCAGCCAGCTTGCACGGTCGGCGATGATGTAGGCCTCCATCGCTGAAGCCGTGTTGAGTGCCGCGCCCATCCCAGCCCCGACCGCCCGATACCATGGGTCGAAGGTGTCGGGGTTAAGGTTGGCGCTGGCCCAGAGCCGGAGTTCGGCTTTATGCGTGCCGCTGTCGTCGCCCCGGCTGACGAAGGGGGTTTCGGCGTTTGCGATTTGGGTGAGGGCGCTGGCGGCATCTGCGGCTGTTGCGGCCTTTGCGGGATCGCCTGTGGGGCCGATCAGTACAAAGTCATTATACATAATTTCGCGGCGGTGGGTGGCGTGGCCTGCGGCGACGAAGGCCACCTCGGACGTCTTGGAATGGACGAGGACGGCATCAACGTCGCCTGCCTGCCCCAGCCGCAGCGCTTGGCCTGTGCCGACGACGAGGAGTTGCACGTCAAGGTCGATGTCTTCCTTGATCGCGGGCAGCAGGACGTCAGCAAGGCCGGAGTTCTCAAAAGATGTTGTCACCGCCAGCCGCATTGTGTCGGCAAGCGTGGCATGGGCGGTGAAAAGTGTGATGAGTATCGCGATAAGGCGGATCATGTGACGATATCCCCGCGCAGGAAGGCACGCAGTTCGGGGGTTTTTGCCTTTGTGAACAGCGCCTCGGCCTCCCCCGTTTCGTGGATTGTTCCGTTCAGCATGAAGACGATGTTTGCCGCCAACCGCCGCGCCTGCCCCATGTCGTGAGTTGCCATGATCAGCCGCGTGCCGCCCGCTGCAGTTTCCAAAAGCAGCGCTTCGATGTCGCGCGTGGCGTGGCCGTCGAGATTGGCGCAAGGTTCATCAAGAAACAGCACGCGCGGTTCGCGGATCAGCGCGCGGGCGAGTGCGAGTTTTTGGCGTTCGCCGCCTGACAGCCGCGAGGCGGGGGCGTGCGCGAAATCGGACAGGCCGATGCGAGCAAGCCAGTGGGTTGTGGCCTTGGCAATCTCGGCCTTGGGTTTGCGCAAAAGCTGCAAGGGATAGGCCAGATTATCGGCCACGGACCGCCGCATAATGATCGGGGATTGGAAGACGAAGGCGTGTTGATCAGGGCTGTCCTGCGCCCATGTGATTGTGCCAGCATTGATCCGTTCGATCCCGTGCATGACCCGCAAAAGCGTAGTTTTGCCTGACCCGTTCGGCCCGAGTACGATCAGCGGCCCGCCTGCGTTCACGCACAAATCGACAGGGCCAATCACCCGCTTACCCCGCCTGCGCACGCTAACTTGGTCAAGGGTCAGAGGGAAAAGATCGCCTACCATCTTCCCCCCTGTTCGGTGCGTGACAGCATGTGGATCGCGAGGTTGACGATGATCGCAAGCCCGATCAGCACAAACCCAAGACCAAGCGCGAGGGCGAAATCACCCTTGCCGGTTTCGAGAGCGATGGCTGTGGTGAGCACCCGCGTGACGTTGTCGATGTTGCCGCCGACGATCATGATCGCGCCGACCTCCCCTATCGCCCGCCCGAACCCGGCAAGCGCGGCCGTGAGCAGATTGCGCCGTCCGTCCCAGATCAAAGTGCGGATGCGTTGTGTTTTGGTGGTGTTCAGTGAGATGAGAAGATCATGATATTCCGCCCAAAGTTCGCGCATGGATTGATGCGCGATTGAGGCAATGAGCGGCGTGATGATCACCACCTGCGCGATGATCATGGCTGTGGGGGTGAACAGCAGGTCAAGCACGCCAAAAGGGCCACTGCGGGAAAGCAGGATATAGACGATCAGCCCGACAACAACGGGCGGCAACCCCATGAGCGCGTTGATAAAAGCGATGATGAAGCGCCGGTAGCGAAAGCGTTGCACGGCCAGATATGTCCCAAGCGGCATTGCGATCAGGGACGCGATAACGAGTGCTGTGAGCGTGACTTTCAACGACCGCAGGCTGATATCCCAGAGCGCCGCATCGAAGGTCACAACCAACCAGAACGCCGCCTTTAGCCCTTCCAAAATGTCGAACATGACCGCGTTGCACTTGCCTTGGTTTCGGGATGGCTGAACGTCGTGGTTTTTTGGATCAAGGGCAAGGCGAATTTGTTTTGCCCACAGCACGATATGCGCATCGGATCGTTCACAACCTTCGCCGCAGGTGTTGATGACCCCTTGACCTCGCCCCGAATACCTTCACCTTGACCATCAAACTTACAGGAGGGTTCAAACATGAAGACGACGCGACTTTTGGCAATTGCGGGCGGCGCGCTGATTGCGACATCGACATCGGGTTTAGCTGAAGGGTTCAAATGGGCCTCGACCACTGATCCGCAGACCATGGACCCCCATGCTGTGAATTCGGCCCCGGTTCTGTCCTTTCTGAACAACGTCTACGAAGGCCTTGTTCGCCGTGGGCAAGACATGTCGATTGAACCTTCGCTGGCGACCGCGTGGGCACCGCTGACGGGTGAAAACGGCTGGCGTTTTACCCTGCGCGAAGGTGTCACCTTTCAGGATGGCGCGGCCTTTACGGCTGAAGACGTGCTGTTTTCCTATCAGCGTGCGTCGGATGAGGCCGCTGATGTCCGGTCATGGTTTGCACCTGTGTCAGAGGTGCGCGTGGTCGATGATTTCACCATTGATTTTATCACCACCGCCCCGAACCCGCTGTTCCCGGACAGCATCGCGAACTTCATGATCCTGGACAAGGATTGGGCCGAAAACAATGATGCTGCCCTGCCCGCCCGCGATGCTGAAAACTTTGCCACGATGAATGTGAATGGCACCGGCCCCTTCGCTTTGGCGTCGCGCGATCCCGGCGTGAAAACCGTGCTGGTGCCCCATGCGGGCTGGTGGGACACGGTTGAGCACAACGTGACTGAGGCGACGTTTACCCCCATCGGGAATGCCGCCACTGGTCTGGCTGCTTTGCTGTCGGGTGAAATTGATTTCATCCAGCCCATCCCCTTGCAGGATGCCGCCCAAGTCGAAAGCCGCGATGGGTTTAAGGTGCTTGAGGGCGAGGAAACCCGCGTGATCATGTTTGGCTTTGGTCATGAACATGAGACGCTGCTTTATTCAAACGATGTGACGGATGCGAACCCCTTCACTGATCCGCGTGTGCGCCTTGCTGCAGCCCATGCGATTGATATCGATTCGATTGATCGCGTGCTGTTCCGGGGCAAGATTGAGGCTGCTTCGCAGCTCGTCCCTGCTGGGATTTCCGGCTATTCTGAGGCCAATAGCGACCGCCCGGCCTTTGATCCTGACCGCGCAAAGGAACTTTTGGCCGAAGCAGGCTATCCCGATGGGTTTAGCTTTGGTCTGAAGTGCACCAATGACCGTTATATCAATGATGAAGCGCTGTGCCGTGCAGCCGCATCCATGTTTGCTGCCGTTGGCCTGAACGCAGAGCTGACGACTGGCCCGGTGCGTGATTACTGGACCCAGCTGCGCGAGGATGACTTTGATATGTACCTTCTGGGCTGGTCCCCGGGTACATTCGATATGGAGCACCCGATCCGTTTCCTCAAGCACACGCAGGACGATGAAAAGAAGCTGGGATCATGGAACTTTGGCAATTATTCCAATGCCCGCATTGATGAATTGCTGCCCCAGATCCAGGAAGAGATTGATCCTGCCACCCGTCAGGCGATGATTGATGAGGTGGTGCAGATTTCGCAGGAAGAAGTCGCCTATATTCCCCTTTATACCCAGCCGCTGATATGGGCCGCGAAGGAGAATGTTGACCTCACACAGCGTGCCGACAACTTCTTCCTGCTGCGTTGGGTCACTGTGAACTGATCTGAACGTCGGGAAAGGCGATGGCCTATTTCATCTTCAAGCGGCTGTTTCAGTCCGTCTTTGTGATGCTGGCCGTCGCCTTTCTGGCATTTTCGCTGTTCCGCTTTGTCGGCGACCCTGTGTCCCAGATGACCGGGGTCGAGACATCCGTGCAGGACCAAGAGGCCCTGCGCGATGAACTTGGTCTGAACGATCCCTTCATCTATCAATTCGCCCGGTTTACCGGGGATATGTTGCAGGGTGATTTCGGCTTTTCCTTTCGCACCCGCCAGCCTGTCGCTGACATGATCACATCGCGCATTCCGGCGACTTTGGAACTGGGGATTGTCGCGCTGATCATCTCGCTTGTTGTCGGTGTTCCTGCGGGCGTCTATACCGCGTTGCGCCCAAGGGGTGTGGCGACGCAGGCGATTTTGATAGTGACCTTGATAGGCGTGTCCATTCCGACCTTTGTCATCGGCATCGTGCTGATTTTCCTGTTCGGCGTGCAGCTTGGCTGGCTGCCCACATTCGGGCGCGGCGGGACTGTGCAGATTGGCGGCTGGGAAAGTTCGTTTTTCACTGTTGAGGGCTGGCGCGCTTTGCTTTTGCCCGCCATCACCCTTGGGATTTACCAACTGACCCTGACCATGCGTCTTGTGCGCGCTGAAATGATGGAGGTGATGCGCACCGACTTTATCCGCTTTGGCATGGCGCGCGGGGTGCCGATGCGGTCGCTTTATTTCAAGCATGCGCTTGGCAATACGATGGTGCCCGTGATCACGATCATTGGCTTGCAATTTGGCGGTGTGATCGCCTTTTCCATCGTCACCGAAAGCGTGTTTCAGTGGCCCGGCATGGGGTTGCTGTTTCTGGAATCCATCCGCTTTGTCGATATCCCTGTGATGGGTGTTTACCTTGTGGTGATCGCGTTTTTCTTTGTGCTGGTGAACCTGATTGTGGACCTGCTTTACATCGCCATCGACCCGCGTTTGCGGGTGAAGGACGCGGCATGATGGCATTCATCAAACGCTATGAGGGGCTTTGGCTGTTCACCCGCTCGCCCGCCGCGATCATTGCGGCGGTGGTCGCGATTGCGATTATTTTCGGGGCGATCTTTGCGCCGTGGCTGTCCCAGATTAACCCCTATGATCTTGGATCGTTCAGCCTGTTTGATGGGCTTTTGCCCCCGGTCTGGGCCGAGGGTGGAAGCGCGAAGTTCTTGCTGGGCACCGATGATCAGGGGCGGGATATGATATCGTCGATCCTTTATGGTGCGCGGTTGTCGTTGCTGATTGGCCTGTCTGCGATGACGATTGCGACGGTGTTGGGCGTTGGGCTGGGCCTTGCTGCGGGGTATTATGGCGGGCGCTTTGATGCGATTGTCATGCGCATTGCCGATGTGCAGCTTGCGCTACCTGCGATCCTGACCGCCTTGCTGATTGACGGGATTGCGCGGGGGGTTTTGCCTGCCTCCGTCCAGCAGGATTTGCGTGTCGCGGTGCTGACGCTGGCGATTGCCCTGTCGCTTTGGGTGAACTTTGCGCGCACCGCGCGTGCGTCAACTTTCGTGCAGATGCAAAAGGAATATGTGCAGGCCGCGATTATGATGGGCCAGCGTCCGGCACGGGTGATGTTCGTGCATATCCTGCCCAATATCATGGGGCCTTTGCTGGTGATCATGACGGTGGATCTTGCGTCAGCCATTTTGCTTGAGGCGACTTTGTCATTCCTTGGCATTGGTTTGCCTGCGGATAGCCCGTCGCTGGGCACGCTCATCCGTATCGGGATGCAGTTCCTGCTGTCAGGCGAGTGGTGGATATTGTGGATCCCAACGCTGTTCCTCATCGCCCTTGTCGTGTCGATCAATATCCTTGGCGACTTCCTGCGCGACGTCTTTAACCCAAGGCTGCGCTGATGTTGCGGGTCACTGATCTTGCCGTAAAGTTCCCGTCCCGCTTTGGCGATATTACGGCCATTTCCGACGTTGATTTGACCGTAGCTGCTGGCGAAATCCACGGGCTTGTGGGTGAAAGCGGTGCCGGGAAATCAACCGTTGGGGCTGCTGTGATTGGCTTGCTGCAAGCCCCCGGCTATGTCGCAGCGGGCGCGTTGATGTTGGGGGATACCGACTTGCGCAAACTGGATGCGCAAGAGGCCCATGCCCTGCGCGGCAGTCGCATTTCGATGATCTTTCAGGACCCGCAGACCAGTCTGAACCCGCTGATGACGATTGAGGATCAACTGGTCGAGACGATCCTGTCGCATGAAGACATGTCGTGGCAAGACGCCCGCGCCCGCGCTGTGGACCTGCTGGAGGAAACGGGGATCAGGAATGCCGCCGCGCGCATTAAATCCTACCCCCATCAGTTTTCCGGCGGGATGCGTCAGCGGGTTGTGATTGCGCTGGCCCTTTGCACCAATCCCGAGCTGATCATCGCGGATGAACCGACGACGGCGCTGGATGTGGCAGTGCAAAGTCAGGTGCTCGACCTGATCCGCAAGCTGGTGGATACGCGCCAGATTGGCGTGCTGCTGATCACCCATGATATTGGCGTGATCGCGCAGGTGACCGATACGGTGACGGTCATGCGCAACGGGGTTGTCGTGGAAACCGGCACGACCGAGCAGGTGATCCGCGCGCCGCGTGAGCCCTATACGAAGGGTCTGATTGCTGCCGTGCCGCCCCTTGATCGCAAGATCGACCGCTTTCCTGTGATTGAAGAGAAGGCCCCCGCAGGGGCCGTGCTTGGCAATGACGCTGAACGCTGGTTGTTGGATGGTTTGCGCGAAGACCCGCTGGGCCTTACGGTCGAAAACCTGCGCATTGAGTTCCCCGGTGTGCGCACGTCATTTCGCAAGCCTGATCCTTATGTCGCCCTGCATGACATCAGCTTTGAGGTTCGCCCCGGTCAGATCATGGGGCTGGTGGGGGAAAGTGGATCGGGGAAGTCGACGCTGGCCAAGGCGATCACCGGGTTGATCAAACCCAAGGCGGGCATCATGCGCTTGGGCGATGATATCCTGCCCGGCGGGAAGTCCCGCAGCCGTCATCACCCGTCGCGCCAGCTGATCCAAATGATCTTTCAAGACCCGTTCTCAAGCCTGAATGCGCGGCACCGGGTTGGGAAGATTTTGGACGAACCGCTGTGGCTTTATGGGCTTGTGGATGATGCGGAGGAGCGGCGTGCTTTGGTGGCCGCCATGCTTGATCTGGTCGGCATGGCCCCTGAAGCGATTGACAAGTACCCCCATCAGTTTTCAGGCGGTCAGCGCCAGCGTGTGGCTGTGGCCCGCGCGTTGCTTGCCCGCCCCCGGTTCCTGATCTGTGATGAGCCGACGTCGGCGCTGGATGTGTCTATTCAGGCGGAAATTCTGAACCTGTTGAAGGACTTGCAGTCTACGTTTGGGCTGTCGATGCTGTTCATCAGTCATAACTTGGCCGTGGTCCGCCAGATGGCGAATGACGCGATTGTCCTGCGCAATGGCCGGATTGAAGAGGCGGCAGAGGCAGAGACACTGTTCCAGAACCCGCAGGCCGCTTATACGCAGGAACTGCTCGCGCTGACGCCGACGCTTTAGGATGCTTTCAGCAATCCACCGATGGAATCTTTTGCCACGCGCCCCGCGATCCAAAGCGAGAAGAGCCAACCTGTCGCAACCGCTGTGCCGATCCCCAGCCAGACGCCCCAGACGCTGAAATCCAGCACGCCGATGAAGATCCAGATGAAGAACGCGACCCCAAACCCCTGCCGGTAGATGCTGATCCAAAGTGTCCAGATCGGTTTCTTGAGCGCTTGCAGCAGCGAGTTTATCGAAAACAGCATCATGTAGATCGGGAAGAGGAAGGCATCGACGCGCAGGTAGGTTGATCCGACGCGGATCACCTCGGGGTCATCCGAGAAAAGCGACATCGCGAAGCTGCCACCGAAGAACAGGATCGGCATGGCAACGGCCGACATCGCGAACCCTGCTTTCCAGCAGAACCGCAGTGCCGCGCGCACGCGGTCGTGGTCTTTTGCCCCGAAGTTTTGCCCGGCGATGGGCAGCAGCGCGCCTGTCATCCCAAGCACGGGCAGCAACAGGATTTGTTCGATCCGCAACGCGACGCCGTAGGCCGCAACCGCGTGCCCTCCGAATTCTTTCAGTGCGAATTGCACAACGAAGCCCGAAATGAACATGACCATCATGGCTGAACTTGCGGGCACCAGTTGCACGGTGATTTGCTTGAAGCTGTCCCAGACGGGGCGGAAGGCGGCGGATGTGATCCCCGCCATCACGTCAAGGCGGAAGATGCGCGAGATGATGAAGATCATCACGCCTGTTTGGCTGATGATCGTGGCAACCGCGATGCCGTTGAAGCCCATGCCGCCCCAGATGCCGGGGATGCCGAACATCAGAAGTGGGTTCAGCCCGATGTTCACCAGAAACGCGACCATCATCGCCCGCTGCATGCTGCGCGTGTCGCCATGCGCTTGCAGGATGCCGTTGCCGCCATAGGCAAGGAAGAAGCCCGGCAGTGCGAACATAAGCCAGCGGAAATAGCCCATGGCCGCGTCGCGATAGTCGCCCGGTTCGGACACGAGACGGATCAAGTAGGGCCCCATGATCCAGCCGATGACCATGGCGACAAGGGTCGCGATCACACCGTAAGAAAGCCCTTGGGCGATAAAGCCTTGGGTTTGCTTGTCGTCCTTGCTGCCTTTGGCGTTGCTGACCAAGGCGCTGAGCGCGGAGCCAAGCCCGAAGCCGACCGACATCAAGATGAAGAACGCCTGAAACCCGATGGCAAGTCCCGCTTGCGCGTCTGTCGACAACCGCCCGGCCCAGTAGACATCGACCACGTTATAGAGCGTCGAAAACAGCATACCGAGCGCTGCCGGGATCGCAAGCGCCCGGAAATGCCCGGACATGGGGCCTGTGGTCAGGTCGTCCTTGACGCTCATGTGTCGCTGGCTTTCATGCGGCGTTCAAGCCAGCGCACGCCTGCGGAGACGATGAGGATCAGGACGAGGTATTCGAGCACGAGGATCGTGTAGATTTCGAGCGGCCGGTATTCGGACACCACCAGTTCGTTGGCTTTGCGTGTCAGTTCCTGCATCCCGATCACGGACACAAGCGACGACATTTTCAGCATATAAACCAATTGGTTGCCAAGTGCTGGCAGAATCCGCCGAATTGCTTGGGGCAGGATCACATAGCGCATTGTGTCCCGGTAGTTGAGCGAGATGGATTGCGCCGCCTCATATTGTCCGCGCCCGATGGATTGGATTCCGGCGCGGAAGATTTCCGCCTGAAACGCGCTGTCGCTTAGGGAAAGTGCCAGCACCCCGGCCCAGAACACGCTAAGTGTGATGCCCGACAGGGCGGGCAGTCCGTAGTAGACCCAGAGGATGAGGACGAGGATCGGCACGGCCCGCACCACTTCGACGTATGTACGGTTGAACGCCCGCCAGCCCCTTTTGTTGGACAGGCCCGGAAGAGCGACGAGGAGGCCGACGACAACGGAGATTGAGATCGCGGTGAGGGACAGGATGATCGTGTAATAGGCCCCGCTGGCCATAAATTTGAGGTTGTTCCAGCCCGATGTTGTGGTTGGATCGACCACGTACCAGCCCCAGTTATTCGAGCAGCCTGCAAGAAGAAGAAAGGCGGCGAAGATGCTGACAAGTCTCATGATTTCGCCCCTAGTGGTTCAGGATTTGTTTGATGAAAGTGCCAAAACGCTTGGACTTTGGCGCGGTAAAGACGTCTTCGGGTGCACCAACCTCGACGATCTCGCCTTTGTCCATGAACACCATCCGATCCGCCACGCGCCGCGCAAAGCCCATTTCGTGGGTGACGACGATCATGGTCATGCCGGATGTGGCAAGTTCGGTCATCACCTCAAGCACCTCGGCGATCATTTCGGGATCAAGGGCGGATGTGGGTTCATCAAACAGCAGAATGCGCGGCTCCATACACAAGGACCGCGCGATGGCGACGCGCTGCTGTTGCCCCCCTGAAAGCTGGCGCGGGAATTTCTCGGCCTGTTCAAGGATTTGCACGCGATCAAGATAGGTCAGCGCGCGTTCCCGCGCCTTAGCCTCACTTAGCCCAAGCACCCGGCGTGGCCCCAGACACAGGTTTTCGATCACGGTCAGATGCGGGAACAGGTTGAACTGTTGGAAGACCATTCCGACGTTGCCGCGGATTTTTTCAAGATCCGCGGGCTTGTCTGTTAGCACAGTGCCATCGACCACGATGTCCCCCGCATCATGCGCCTCAAGCCGGTTGATGCAGCGGATCAGCGTGGATTTGCCCGACCCCGAAGGGCCGCAGACCACCACCCGTTCGCCCAAGGCCACATCCAGATTAACGTCTTTCAACGCCTGAAAATCCCCGAAGAATTTTGAGACGTTGTTCATTGAGATGATGGACATCGCGGCCCTGTCCTTGCTGGTTTGTCACAAACGTGATGCTGGTGACCTAAATTTCAAACTCTCTAGCTGTTTGCTTTTCCAAACCGCTCTGGCATCATATGTGGAACGGATACAAACCAAGGGAAACCCATGAAATTCTTTAAAGCTGCCGCTGCTGCGGTCATTCTTGCGACTTCTGCTGTTACGGCAACGGCGCAATCTGCCCTCACTGAAATCCTGTCAGAAGGCGTGCTGAAGGTCGGCACCACTGGTGACTGGAACCCGATGACCATGCGCGATGTGGCCACAAACACCTATGAAGGCTACGATATTGACGTCATGACAGCGCTGGCCGCTGATCTGGGTGTTGAGGTTGAATTCGTCCCCACCGATTGGAAAACCCTTGTCGCTGGTGTGACGTCAGGTCAGTACCATATCACAGGCTCTGCGTCTGTTTCGCCAGCCCGTGCGAAGGCGGCTGGCTATACCAACAGCTACTTTTCGCTGGCCACAGTCCCTTTGACGCTGAAGGAAAACGCGGATCGTTTTTCTGATTGGGGTGATCTGGATCAGGCCGATGTGTCGGTTGCCGCGACCCTTGGCACCACGCAGGAAACCCAAGTCAAACAGTACTTCCCTGCCGCCACACACCGCATCGTCGAGGCCCCGGCCCGCGACTTTCAAGAGGTGCTGTCAGGCCGCGCTGATGCGTCGATCACATCCAACGTCGAGGCCAACAAGCTGGTCGCCCAATACGACCAGTTGATGATTGTCCCGGTGGAAGAAGCCCGCTCGCCCACACCGATTGCGATGCTTTTGCCGCAGGATGATCAGGTCTGGATCAACTATGTGAACACATGGATCACGCTGAAGCAGGAACAGGGCTTTTTCGATGAGCTTGGCCTGAAGTGGCAGTTGTTGGCTGAATAAGCCGCTTGTTTGCTGATGCGACAAGGGCCAACCCACTTAGGGTTGGCCTTTTACATTTACGAGGGTCTTTATGCTGACGATCTATTCCGTCCCCGTTGCCGTTTACTGCGCAAAGCTGCGCATCATGCTGCGCCACAAGGCGATTGCGTTTGAAGAACTGCCCCCGCCCGGTGGTTATGGGTCGGATGAATACCGTGCGCTGGTCCCGTCCGGGAACCTGCCTGCGATGATCCATGATGGATACATGCTGGCGGACTCCGAAGCGATTGCAGAATATCTGGACGAGGCGTTCCCGGATGTGCCGATGCTGCCCGACACGGTGCAGTTGCGCGGCAAGGCACGCGAATTCAGCCGGTCGCATGATACGCGACTGGAACCTGCGGTCCGTGCGATCTATCCGCAGGTTGCCTATCCCACCCGCGACAAGGATGCTGTGAAAGCGGGCGGTGCTTTGATTTCCAAGCACCTGTCATCCCTTGCGCTTTTGCTGTCTGCGAACCCTTTGGATACCAGCAAGCTATGGTTGTGTGATTGCGGGTTTGCCGTGACCTTTGCCTGGATCAAGGCCTTTGAGGCCGCGATTGATCTGCCCGTCGATTGGCCCGAAAGCGTGGTCGCCTATGATAAGCGCCTGCAGGGCTTCCAGGTCGTGGCCGACGAATTGGTCGCCTATCGCCCCGCGATGGATGCATACCTTCAAAAGGCCAAACCCGTCTAAAAGCGTTTGACAGACGCAAGCACCGCTTCCTATCATTCGTGTACAAACGAAATGACGCGAGGCTGTCCCTGTCCTATCATCGCCCCCATCATTTGAATGCCGCGCTGGATATCGCCGCCGACCCGGCGCATCGCATTGTTGCGGGGGGCACGGATTTTTTCCCGTCCGCACAGCAGGGCCAGATGGCCCCCTTGATCCTTGATATCACGGCAATTCCGGCACTGGCCGGGATCGCGCGGACGGACGCAGGTTATCGTATTGGCGCGGCGGTGCGCTGGTCAGATGTTGCAAAGGCTGATCTGCCTGCCGCCTTTGACGCCCTGAAACAGGCCGCCTTGCAGGTCGGCAGTCTGCAGATCCAGAACGCGGGCACGTTGGCGGGCAACATTTGCAATGCATCCCCCGCCGCTGATGGTGTGCCCCCGTTGCTGACGTTGGATGCAGAGGTAGAGGTCGCCAGTGCTGCGCGCGGGGTGCGTCAACTGCCGTTGCGCGACTTTATCACAGGCGTGCGTCAGACAGCGCTTGCAGCGGACGAGATTGTCACGGCTTTGATCATTCCCACCCCACCTGCCGGGGCTGTTTCGCGGTTTGAAAAGCTGGGAAGCCGCACCTATCTAGTGATTTCGATTGCGATGGTATCGGCCTTGATCGCGCGTGATGCTGCGGGCCGGATCGCGGTGGCGCGCATCGCCGTGGGCTCATGTTCCGCCGTCGCCCAGCGCTTGTCAGCGCTTGAGGCAGATTGCCTTGGGAAGCCGCCATCAAAGGTGGTGATCACCCCGAAGCACCTTGCCCCGTTGTCCCCAATTGATGATGTGCGCGGCACGGCGCAGTATCGCCGCGAAGCTGTCGCAGAGCTGTGTTTGCGCGCGATCAGGGGGGCTGGTGATGCCCACGACTGACACAACCCCGACAGTGCACTTTACGTTGAACGGGACGAAGGTCGCGCCCATTCCTACCACCGGAGAACGCTTGTCTGAAACATTGCGCGAAGGCCTTGGCGCGCGGGATGTGAAAATTGGCTGCAATGCGGGCGATTGCGGGGCCTGTACTGTGTTGGTGGATGGTGCTCCGATATGCGCCTGTTTGATGCCGACCCAGCAGGTCGAAGGGCGTCGCGTTGAGACTTTGAAAGGTCTGCGCGATGATCCGGTGACGGTCGAGCTTGGCAAGCGTTTCGCGGCCCATGGTGCCGCCCAATGCGGGATTTGTACGCCGGGGATGATGGTGTCAGCAGTCGCTTTGCTGCGTGACACCCCCAAGCCGCGTGAGGCCGAGGTCATGGACGCTTTGGCAGGCGTCCTTTGCCGCTGCACCGGGTATCGCAAGATTATTGATGCCGTGATGGGGCGGCCTGCAGGTGTTGCTGAAGGTGATCAGGTCGGCGCCCCAATGCCCCGCGTTGATGGGGCCGAAAAGATCGCGGGGCACGAGCCCTTTAGCGATGATATCGCCAAAGCAGGCACGCTTGAGATTTTTGTCATCCGCTCGCCCTATCCCCGTGCTGCCTTTGCATTTGGTGATCTGGATGCCTTTGTGCGCGCCACGGCTGGCATTGTCGCCCAACTGACCGCTGCCGACATTCCCGGGCGCAATGTCTTTGGTGTCATTCCGCAGTTTGTCGACCAGCCTGTTTTTGCCGAAGGTGAGGTGCGGTTTCGGGGTGAAGCTGTTGCCGCCATCGTTGGCACCCCTGCTGCGATCAAGGCTTTTGATCCGGCGCACTTTCCGATCACGTGGACCCAATTGCCTGCCGCGACGAACATTGCCACGGCCCAAAGTGCTGAGGCTGCTGTGCTGCATGAAGGGCGCCCCCGCAATGTAATGTGCGGCGGGTTCGTGCAATGCGGCGATGCGCAGGCCGCCCTTGGGCGCGCCACTGTCACCGTATCGGGCCATTTCAACAGTGGCTTTGTCGAACACGCCTATATCGAACCCGAAGCGGGCTTTGCCCGCATGAACGGCAACCGGGTCGAAGTTTACGCAGGCACCCAAGCCCCGGTCATGGATCTTGAGGCTTTGGAAGTGATCCTTGGCTGGGACCGGTCGCGGATTCGCGTCGTTCCAACGGCTGTGGGTGGTGGCTTTGGGGCGAAGCTGGATATCTCGCTGCAACCCTATCTGGCCCTTGCCGCCATCAAAACGGGCCAGCCGGTGCGCCTGACCTATACGCGCACAGAATCGATGCAAAGCACGACCAAGCGCCATCCGTCTGATATTCAGCTGACCGTCGGCGCGGGCGCGGATGGCAAGCTGTGTGGCTTTGATTTCTATGGCGAATTTGACACTGGGGCCTATGCCAGCTGGGGGCCGACGGTTGCGAACCGTGTGCCGGTGCATGCCTCGGGTCCTTACCGCATCGCCGATTATCGTGCCGTGTCCAAAGGCATCCACACCAACAATCCCCCC
Organism: uncultured Cognatiyoonia sp.; assembly: GCA_964414165.1. Taxonomy (GTDB): domain Bacteria; phylum Pseudomonadota; class Alphaproteobacteria; order Rhodobacterales; family Rhodobacteraceae; genus Cognatiyoonia. The sequence continues at coordinate 25,050 of CAYPVL010000007.1, read as the reverse complement.
GCTGGCGCGTTCCGTGGCTTTGGCGTTCCCCAATCGGCCATCGCGCAGGAAAGCCTGTTTGATGAATTGGCCGCGAAACTGGGGATGGATCCGTTGGAGTTCCGTATTCTGAACGCCTTGGAGAATGATGCACCAACGGTCTGCGGACAGGTGTTTTCCCAAGGGGTTGGGATCAAGGCCTGCCTTGAAAGCCTGCGTCCGGCCTGGAAGGCCGAACGTGCGACGGCTGATGCCTTCAACGCCCAAAACGCCAAGCTGAAGCGTGGTGTTGGCCTCGCGGCGGGGTGGTATGGCTGCGGGAATACGTCGCTCCCGAACCCTTCGACCATGAAATCCGGCATTCGCGCGGATGGCACAGTCGTGCTGCATCAAGGCGCGATGGATATTGGCCAAGGGGCCAATACCGTCATCAGCCAGATATTCGCCACTGCGTTGGGCGTGCCGACCGACAGCGTCGCGCGCATAGGCGCTGATACGGATGTGACGCCGGATGCGGGCAAAACCTCGGCTTCGCGCCAGACTTATGTGTCGGGGGCGGCGGCACTGCTGTCGGGCGAGGTGCTGCGCGCGCAGGTCTTGCAGCGGATGAATGTGGCCGATGATGCGGTTCTGGCCTTTGGCGATGGGAAGATCAGGGCGACAGATGCGGGTGGTGTTCATCATTTTGATCTGGGCACGCTGACACCGGACGCCGAGGGCTATGTTTTACGCGCCGAAGAAACCTATGATCCGCCTACCAAGCCTTTGGATGCTGACGGTCAAGGCGCACCTTATGCGCAGTTTGGCTATGCCGCCCATCTGGTGGTGGTTGAGGTGGATACCACGCTTGGCACGGTCAAGCCGCTCAAATTCGTGGCCGCCCATGATGTTGGCAAGGCGATCAATCCGATGCTGATCGAGGGGCAGGTTCATGGCGGCATTGCCCAAGGTTTGGGCATGGCCCTGATGGAAGAATATATTCCGGGGCGCACAGAGAACCTGCATGATTATCTGATCCCGACCATCGGCGATATGCCCCCGGTGGAGACGATCATCATCGAAGAACCCGATGCCCATGGGCCTTACGGGGCCAAGGGGCTGGGCGAGCATGTGTTGATCCCGACCGCCCCTGCGATCCTGAATGCGATCCATGCTGCCACAGGTGCGCGTATTACCCGCGTGCCTGCGACGCCCGACCGTGTGGCAGCGGCGATCAAGGGGCTTGACGATGGGTGAGCGTATGAAACCTGAAAAGATCCGCTGCGATGCCTGCCCGGTGCTTTGTTATATTGCCGATGGGCGATCCGGGGCCTGTGATCGCTATGCCAACCATGGCGGCGATCTTGTGCGCCTTGATCCGCTGACGATCCTTGAGCGGTCTGAACAGGTTGTTGAATTTTTGCCCGACGGCGACACCAAAGACTGGGATGGCGATATCATCAAAGGTTCGCGCCCCTTTGTCACCGCCGTCGGCGCTGGCACCACCTATCCCGATTACAAGCCCGCCCCCTTCATCGTCCGTCAGGACATTGACGGCGTTGATATGGTTACCGTCGTGACCGAGGGCATCTTTTCCTATTGCGGTGTGAAAGTAAAAATCGACACCGACCGCCATATCGGGGATGAACGCGATGTGGTCCACGCTGATGGCGAGCCGATCGGGCATGTGATGACGTCGGAATATGGGTCCAAGATGCTGTCGCTGGGCGGCGTTGATCACCTGACCGGTGGGACCAAGAAAGAAGGCCGCGCGACCTGCGATGCGCTGCTGCGTCTGTGTAATCGCGAGGCAGTTGAACTAACGATTGGCGCGCATGAGACAAGCGTCGTTGTGCAGGCCGGGCAGCCCCCGATCATTGATGGCGAGGTTGAGCGCTTGATGCGTGTGGGCTGTGGTTCGGCCACCATCGGGATGTTTGCAAAGCAATGGATGGGCCATGTCGATGATGTTGTCGTTGTTGATGATCATATCACCGGCGTCCTATCCGAACATGAAGCGGGCAAGCAGTTGGATGTGCCGCCGACGGGTATCAAGATTATCGGGCGACGTTCCACGCCGGGGCGTTATTTTCAGGTGGCCCAGCCCGGCACCGGATGGGGTGGCACGGATATAGATGATCCGCTGACGATCCTTGGGCCGTTCAATCCGAAGCTGGCTTGGGAAGGTCTGCGTCTGCTCATGGTATCGACGACCGGTGAGCAGTTTGCGTATTTTGAACTGGACGCGGACCTTGTGCCGCAACCGCGCCCTTTACCGCAAGTCTTGCGCAAGGCCACGGATTTGATCGCGGAGAACTGCGAACCATCGGTCTGCTCGGTTCTGTTCATGGGCGGTGCCGGTGGCAGCCTGCGTGCGGGCGTGACCGAAAACCCGGTGCGCCTGACCCGGTCGGTCAAACAATCGCTGACCCATGTGTCCTGCGGCGGGGCCGAAGCCTACGTCTGGCCCGGCGGCGGGATCACCGTAATGGTTGACGTAATGGAGATGCCGACGGGGTCGTTTGGCTATGTGCCAACCCCGGCGCTGGTCGCCCCGATTGAGTTTACGCTGCGCGCGCAGGATTACGCTGATCTTGGCGGATACGTCAGCGACGTGCAGCAGGTTTCTGATGTTGTAGATGCCCAGACACGGCGGGTCGCGCTTGGCGATCATGACCCGATGTCTGCAGGTCATTATGCTTGGGCGAAGGACGCGTGATGGGACCGGTTGCCGCCCTTTTGCCCGGTGGAAAGCGCCTGCATTTGCAGCATGGCCCGATTGATTTGATCATCGGGGCGCATGGGGACCGGGTGCGCGCCTTTCAAGCGGCAAAGGCGCGGTTTGAAACGGTCTTGGAAGAGATTGTTGCAGAGTTGGACGTGCTGCAGATGGCTTCGCCTTCGCCTGCCGTTTCGGGCCAGATTGGACAGACGATGCAGGCGGCTGCTGCTTCGTTTAATGGGGTCTTTGTCACCCCCATGGCTGCGGTTGCAGGCACTGTTGCAGATACGGTTTTGGCGGCGATGGTGGCGGCTGCTGATCTTGACCGTGCTTATGTGAATAACGGCGGTGATATTGCGCTTCATCTTGCGCCCGGTCAGCGCTTTCGCATGGCGATGGCGGGGCATGATGGGCAGACGCTAGGCCAGATTGATATCGGTTATGACGACCCGGTGCGCGGCATTGCCACTAGTGGGCGACATGGGCGCAGCCTTAGCCTTGGGATTGCAGATAGCGTGACAGTTTTGGCGCAAAGTGCTTCAGCTGCAGATGTTGCTGCGACCCTGATTGCCAATGCGGTTGATTTGCCGGGGCATAACGCCATCAGGCGCAGGCGGGCTTGCGAGATTGATGACAGCCCTGATCTTGGGGATCAGTTGGTGGTGACTGGTTGCGGCGCGTTGAGCGCGAGTGAGGCTGAAACCGCTCTGAACCGTGGCCTGATACGCGCCCGTGCGTTTCAAAGCCAAGGCCTGATCACCAGCGCTTGCCTGTTTCTGAACGGGCAGTCCCGCGCCACGGATACGCATTACACTGAAACACGAAAGGTTCCCGAACATGCATGATGTTATTCTGCGCAAAATGGTGATTTCGGTCGAAGAGATTTTCCACGAAGGCGGACCGGTCGCGAATGAACCGCTCTTGCGGGGATCTGCGATGGCGGTGATTAAGAACCCCTTTGCCGGTGAATATGTTGAAGATATCCAAGGCTTTATGGCTGATCTTGAACCGCTTGGGGCCGAGATGGCCCGCAAGCTGGCCGAGGCTTTGGGTGGCCCGGGACGTATTGAAGGTTACGGCAAAGGCGCCATTGTCGGCGCTGCGGGCGAGGTCGAACATGGCGCGCTTTGGCATGCGCCGGGGGGCTATGCGATGCGCGATATCATCGCGAATTCCAAGGCGATTGTGCCCTCGACCAAGAAGGTTGGTGGGGTTGGCGCGCGCCTTGATGTGCCGCTGACACATACCAATGCATCCTATGTGCGCGGGCATTTTGATGCCATGGAAGTCGGCTGCAATGATGCACCGCGCGCTGATGAGTTGGCGTTTATTCTAGTGATGAGCACGGGCGCGCGTATTCATAACCGTGCAGGCGGTTTGGATGCGGTTGATGTCAAAGGGGAGGACGGTCTGAGATGAGTGCCAAAATTAGAAAAATTGCTGTGAACATTGAGGAAACCCATATCGAAATGGGCCGTCCGATTGCCCCACCGACGCGCAAGGCTGTGGCCGTTGCCGTGATCGAAAACCCGTTTGCGGGGACATATCAGGAAGACCTAAGTGCGTTGATGGAGATTGGGGCGGAACTTGGTGAACTGCTGGGCAACAAGTGCGTGGCCGCCTTGGGGATCACCCCGGCGCAGGCCGAGAGCTATGGCAAATCCGCGATGGTCGGCGAGAATGGTGAATTGGAACATGCCGCCGCGATCCTCCATCCAAAGCTGGGCGCGCCCTTGCGCAAGGCTGTTGAGAAAGGGGCTGCCTTGGTGGCCTCATCCAAGAAGATGGGCAGCCCGGGGCAGGTACTGGATGTGCCTTTGGGTCATAAGGATGCGGCCTACGTGCGCAGCCATTTTGACGGGATCGAGGTACAGTTGAACGATGCGCCGCGCGCAGGCGAGATCATGGTCGCCGTTGCCGTCACCGACAGTGGCCGCCCCCTGCCCCGTGTTGGCGGGCTGACCCATGCGGCCGCCGAGGGCAAGGACGGTTTGCGCTAGATGCCGGTTGGGACGCTGGATTATGTGCTGGAGGAACAGGTCGGATTTTTGCTGCGTCTGGCCAGCCAGCGCCATGCGGTGATCTTCCAAAAACACATGATTGATGGGCTGACGCCAACACAGTTTTCAACGCTTGTGCGGATTTCAGAGCAGGGTGAAGTGTCCCAGAACCGCCTTGGGCGACTGGCCGCGATGGATGTGGCGACGATCAAGGGCGTGGTGGACCGTCTGAAAGCCAAGGGGCTGGTGCAGACCCATGCCGACCCGGTGGACAAGCGCCGGATGGTAATTTCGCTGACGGGTCCGGGTGCTGCATTGATGGGTGATTTGAAAGCGGCAGGGTTTGAGATTAGCCGCGAGACATTGGCCTGCCTGAGTGCGACAGAAACGGCGACCTTGCTAAAGTTGCTTAAGAAACTGGGGTGACCCAAATCCTCATTCAGGATTTGGGTGCAGACTTTCGAGGAAAGTCTGGCAACCGGCGTTTAAACGACTTCGGGCAAGCGCTGTGCGGGGGGCGTGTTTCGGCTGCGCGTTGACGTGACCTTACCGTCGATGATCGTCATACCGACGCCGGGCAGGTTCCCTTGTTGAACGGACTCAAGCAGGTTCTTGCCCGGCGTGTGCTGCGCCTGATCCATCAGCACGAAATCCGCCGCATAGCCTTTTTCGATCAACCCCACATCCAGCTTGCGCTGCCGTGCCGTGTTTCCGGTGGCAAAGCAGAAGGCCAGTTCCGCAGGCACGTTCCCAAAGGCCGACAGCATCGCAACCATCCGCATGATCCCAAGCGGCTGCACCCCGGATCCCGCCGGACCGTCGGTGCCAAGGATGACCTGATCCAGCTTCCCAAGTTCGCGCGCGGTGTTCACACAGAGCACCCCGGCGCGTTCGTTGCCGTTGTGCACGATTTCAAACGCGGATTTGCAGTTTTCGCACAGGCAAATGATCTGATCATCGGGCAGCGCCGAATGGCCCCCGTTGATATGCCCAATCACATCGGTGCCGGTTTCCATCACCATATCTGCATCAATCAGCCCTGATCCGGGGATCGATGGCCCGCCGGTGTGGATTGTGCTTTGCATCCCGTATTTACGCGCCCAGCCGACCATTTCCTGCGCGGTCTTGCCGTCTTTGACGGTGCCAAGCCCCACTTCGCCGAGCAGTTTCACGCCTGCATCGGCAAGGTCTTTGAAATCCTGTTCAACCATGCCTTTTTCGATCACCGGCGCGCCTGCGTGGACCTTCACGCCGGAGGGGCGGAAGTTGTCGTACCAGCGCTGCGACGCAATCGCCATTGCCTTCAGCCCAACGATGTCCTTGGGACGGCCCGGCATATGCACTTCGCCCGCTGAAATCAGCGTTGTCACCCCGCCGTGCAGCGTGCTGTCGATCCAATGCAGTTGTTGCTGGCGCGGGGTGTAATCCCCCACGACCGGGTGGATATGGCTGTCGATCAGACCGGGGGAAAGCGTGACGCCCATGGCATTGACCACCGTATCCGCTTTGCCTGTGTCGAGGTCCTTTTCCACGCCCCAAGCGTCGATCTTGCCGTCAATGCAGACCACGCAATCGCCGTCATAAATCGGCTTTTCGAACTTGCCTGACAGGATCATACCTATGTTCTTGATCACAAGTTTCTGGGTCATCAGATCATCCTTTCGTTCAAACGCCTAGGTAGCGGGCAAGCAGTCCGGGCTCTTCTTTCAATCGCGCGGGCGTGCAGGTTTCGACAGATCGTCCGTTTTCAAGAAACACCACCCGGTCCGCAATCGACAAGACCGCATCGACCCGTTGTTCCACAAGCACGATCCCAAAGCCTTCGGCTTTCATCTTGACGATCACATCCCGGATCAGGTCGATCATTGACGGCTGCAGCCCTTCAGTGGGTTCATCCAGCAGTAGCACCTTGGGGCGCAAGCATAGCGCGCGCGCTGTTGCCAGCATCTGCTGTTCGCCCCCGGATAATGTGCCAGCTGTCTGCTTCAGCCGCTCGCGCAGGCGCGGGAAAAGTTCGAGCACCCATTCGCGCGTATCCGCGCCTTGGTTGCGCGTCATCAGCCCAATCTCGATGTTTTCAGCGACTGAGAGTTCGGCGAACAGGCGGCGCCCCTGCGGGATATAGCCTATTCCGCGGCGCGGGATATCGTGCGCGGGGAGTGTCGAGAGCGCCTCACCGTCAAGCGACACAGCCCCTTGCGACACGGGCAGCAACCCCATCACGCTTTTCAGCGCCGTCGTTTTCCCCGCCCCATTCCGCCCAAGCAGGCAGACGATTTCGGATGGATTCACATCGAAGGACACGCCGTGCAGCACTTTGACCTGCCCGTAGGCTGCGTGGATTTGGTTCACCTCAAGCATCGGTTTTCCCAAGGTAGGCCGCCTGCACCGCTGCGTTCTGGCTAATATCGTCAGGCGTGCCGTTGGCCAGCACGGCCCCTTGGTCCAGCACGGTGATCCAGTCGGCGGTTTCCATCACGACGCGCATGTTGTGTTCGATCAAAAGCACCGTTGTATCCCCGACCAGCGATCTGATGAGGGTGATGAAATCGCTGACCTCGGCTTCGGTCAGCCCTTGGGTTGGTTCATCCAGAATAAAGACGCGCGGTTCCTGCACCAGTCCCATGCCGATTTCAAGCAGCCGCTGGTGCCCATAGCTCAGGTCGCCTGCGATCTGGTCGGCCCGGTCCAACAAGCCGACTTTGGCAAGCGCGGCTTTGATTTTGGCCGCCAGCGTTGCCGGGTCCGCAAACAGGCGTCGCGCGGCCAGTGCGACGTTTTCGTGCACCGACAGGCGCGGGAAGATGGATGTGATCTGGAAGGTGTAGGCGATTCCAAGCTGAATGCGCTTGTGCGCGGGCAGTTTGCTGATGTCTTGCCCTTCAAAGAACACCTGCCCCCGTGTGGCTTCGATCCGTCCGCTGACCATGCTCACAAAGGTGGATTTCCCGGCTCCATTCGGCCCGATCAGCGCTGTGACCTTGCCGCTTTGCAGCACGAAATCCACATCCTGGTTGGCTTTGATCCCGGCGTATTCCTTGGTCAGCCCTTTGGTTTCAAGCAAGGTCATGGCAGCCATGAAAACGCCCGGCTCCGCAATGTCCCGACCAGGCCTTGAGGTGCGAAAAGTGTCAAAAGCACAAGCACGAGGCCCGCAAACAGCAAATAGGCGTTGGTCAGCGCGCTTGAATAGTCGATCAGGTAGAACATAAAGACCACCCCGATCAGTGGCCCAATGGTTGTTCCGGCCCCACCCAGCAAGACCCAAAGCAGCGGCAGGATCGAATATTGCACTGTTGCAAAGGTCGCCCCCACATAGCCGAAGAGCATCGCATAGGTCGCCCCCGCGATCCCGGACATCACCCCCGACAAGATCATCGCTTTCAGCTTGTGGGTGCCGCTGTCATAACCAAGCATCCGCGCCCGTTCTTCGTTCTCGCGGATCGCGACCAGTGTGCGCCCGAAGGGGGATTGCACCAACCGCGCAAGCGCAAGGAAACAGATTGCGAAGATGATGAAGGCTGCAATGTAGCGATTTGTGTCTGTGGTCAGATCGACCCCAAAAAGTATCCTTTGTGCTTGCTGGATGACAAAGCCTTCGTCACCGCGTGTGTATTCCCCAAAATAGAGGATCACGAGGTAGGTGGTTTGTGCAAACATCAATGTCACGATCATGAACCCGACGCCGATGGTGCGCAGCGCAAGGAAGCCTGTGATCGCCGCCAAGGCCCCCGCAGCGCCTATCCCAATCAGGAAGGCCAGCGGGAGTGGGATGCCTACAAGGTTTGTCGCAAGCCCAAAGCCATACATCCCCGCCGCAAAGAACATCGCGTGCCCGAGGCTAAGCAAGCCGGTGTACCCGAACAGAATGTTGAACCCCATCGCATAGACCGCCAGCACCATAATCCGCGACAGGTTCCCGGCGTGATATGTCGGCAGCACGAAGAAGGCGATGATAAGCGCGCCCAATACACAAAGGTGCAGCATCATCGACTTTTGGGGAATACTCATGCCGCGACCCGGCCAAACAGCCCTTGGGGCCGCCAGACAAGTACCATCGCCACAAGGAAGGTCGCGATGATCTTGGCCACCGTGGGCGAGAAGAAGACCGAGATGATCCCGTCACCCATGCCGATGATAATCGCCGCAAGCACCGTGCCCGGCAGGCTTCCGAGGCCGCCGATGATCACGACGATGAAGGACAACAGAAGCGGGTCATGCCCCATCAAATAGTGCGCTTGCTGGATTGGCACGACGAGGACTGCCCCAAGTGCCGCAAGTGCGGCCCCGAGCCCGAAGACCAGCGAATAGACCCGGCCCACGGGGATGCCGAAGGCCTGGGCTGTTTCGCTGTCTTGCTGGGTGGCGCGCATGATCAGCCCGATTTTGGTGCGCGTGATCAGCACCCAAAGCGCGATCAGCACGACGATGGCCGCAGCGATCACGAACAGCTTGTAGCTGGTGATCGACAGGCCCCACGGAAAGAACATCTCGAACCCGTTTTCGCCGCGTTCGAACCACGGTAAGGCGATGCGTTCATTGAAAGGAGGTTCAACGGGCCGCGCGTCAGGGCCGAAGGTCATCAGCGTGCCTTGCTGGAAGATATAAAGCAGCCCGATGGTGGCGACGATGGTCCGGTCAGGATCGTATTTAAGGCGTTTCAGGATCAGTTGATCGGACACCACCGCGATGATCCCAACCAAAAGTGGCGCAAAGATCAGCGCTGCCACAAAGCCCACGGCTGCGTTCCCGCCAAGAAGTGACGTCACATACCAAGCCAGCACCGCCCCCAGCATGAAGAATTCCCCGTGGGCGACGTTCACAACGCGCATGACCCCGAACACGATGGACAGCCCCATCGCGGTGAGCACAAGCACCGAAGCGATGACCGCCCCCTCAAGGGAGGCGAGCATCAAATGTGGTCCAAATTCCATGGCTGGCGCTTAGAAAGACTGGGTCGTGTAGTCGACTTCGTCTTCATACATCCCATCTTCGATGGATGCCGTATGCGCAACGACAAGGTTTCCATCAGTGACCTTGGAAATATATTGCTGGCCAAAGACTTGGTGCGTTTTGCCGTTGAACAGTTTCGGCCCTTGTGGGTGATCCAGCGAATGGGGCATGTTGGTCATGGCCTCGACCGCTTCGATCAGCTTGGCGCGGTCTGCGGGGCCTTGGTAATCGGCAGATTCCATACCTGCCTTGATGATATTGAGCGTCTCCCAGCAGCCGAACATATGCGCGTAAGTGGACACGTCTTTGCTGTCGGTGAGCGATGCGCCCCGATCATCCACGCCGACCGCGGCGCGGTAGGCTGTGTCGAATTCCGAGTTATCGGCTTGCGCGTTGCGTGGATTGCCTTCCCAGAAATACGTCCCCTCAAGGAATTCAAGTCCGGGGCTGCGAATGTCGACCGCCTCAAGGCTGTCGATGAAGCCAAAGATTTCAGGCTTGCTGGGGCCGAAGAATTCGCCCAACTCCTTCACGAAGGTCAGCACAGCGGGGCCGACCATGACGTGATAAACCACCTCGGTTTCGCGCGGGATGTTGGGGAAGTAGCGGGTGAAGGATGTTTCTGCCGGTGGGATCGCGATTTGGGCGACGACTTCGCCGCCTTGCGCTTCAATCGCTGCAGTAAAGAAATCGCGGTGATCATGGCCGAACGCAAAATCCGGGTAGATCATCGTGACCTTCTTGCCCAAGTTATTGGCCACAAACGGGGCCATTGATTGCACCTGACTTTTCACATCCGTGATGCCCGGTTGCAGCGTGTAACGGTTGAGCATGCCTGACGCGACATGATGCCCTTCCGACACCACGAAATACGGCAGTTTTAATTCCCCCGCACGCGGGGCAGAGCCGATGACGACATGGCTGAAAAGCGTCCCGAAGGCGACATCGCATTCATGCTGGTTGGCGAATTTCTCAAGCACTTCGGCCCCGCGCTTGGGGTCGGTCCCGTCATCTTCGGTCACAATCTCGACCGGACGACCGTTGATCCCCCCGTCAGCGTTGATCCGGTTCACTGCCGCTTGGGTCGTCGCATCATACCAGCGCCCATAGGCCGCACCGATGCCGGTGGCGTGCTTTTGGAAACCGATTTTGATCGGGGCTGCACTTTGCGCCTGCACGAAACCTGGCATGGCCCCGGCGACAAGCGCCCCTGCCCCAAGCCCTTTCAGGGCGGTGCGGCGGTTAAGATGGCTTTTTGGTGCTGGTGTCTTTGTCATTATCAGTCCCCCTTGATGGCTACGGTTGTTTCAATCTTGTTCGCACACGAACGACCTGTCCAGAACTTTCTTGCACTTTCAGGCCCCACGCGGCGTGGACAGCAGCCAAAGCCCAAAGAATGTATAAAGCACCATCAGGATGCAGAGGAACAGTTGCAAGAGCACCAAATCCCGCCGCTTTTGCACAAAGCGCCCGGCCAAAACATGCGCCATCGCGATCGACACGATGTGTGATGTGACGACCATCCCGACCTTTGCCAAAAGGATCGGCTTGACGGTTTCGGTGCTGTTCAAAAACCCCGTTGTGACTGTTGTGTTCCCAAGCCCCAACAGGTTCCACCCCCGCGCCAAAGGGTCGCCGATGGCCGCAAGCAGGTACTGTCCTTGCACAAGGAACGACACAAGATAATGCGCAAAGTGATAGCCCAGCGCGATGGGCAGAATTGTGATGGCGAAGCTGTTAAAGGCGGTGCGAAAGTCAAGGTTGGCTTGCCCTGCGACCAGTCTTTGCCCGCCCCAGATGGCCGCCGCGAAGATCAAGATCCCTGCGATGTTGGCCCCGATTAATCCTGTGATAGTTTCGATCACCACCGCAGAGCGTCCCGGAAATTCCAGCGGGTTGATCCCGATGTGCCCAAGCCACCAGAAGGTTTCGCTGAGGCCGTCAAAACTGCCTGAGACAAGGATTGTCAGGCAAAAGACGGCCTGCGCTGTGTCCAGAGGCGCGCGCTGCAGGCTTGTGTGGCCCGGCAGACCGATGCGGAAGGTCCCTTGCGTTTGCACCGCCCGCAGTGATCCGATCAGATCAAACAGCACCGAGAAACATTCAACCTGCGCACACCAAGCTTTGCGCCCGAAGATGCCGATCCCGACGAACGTAAAGACCCAATAGCCAAACACGTAGGTCGCCAGCCTGCCCGGATCGCTGGGCGCAAGGTCGGCGAGCATGAAGATTTGAAACCCCAGAAACAGCGCCACCGCAGGCCAAGCGCCGATCCATGCGGGCATGCGCAAGATTGGATCGCCTTGCCCAAAAGCAAAACGCGACGCCCCGGCCCATGGATCGATCCAGCGCCAAACATCCACAATCAGCCCCTGCACAATGAACACCCCCACCCACCAGCCGGTCCAGATCGTCAGCGGCAAAAGGTTGCGCTGTGGATCAGTGGGGCCGGTGAAGCCGATATAGATCAGGGCAAACACCGCGAGGGTTGAGAGGAGTGAGGTGATGTGGACAGCGCGCGCCCCCGCTTTGCCGCGCCCAAACGCGATGCTTTGATAACATTGCGCCAAAAGGCGATGCGACACGGCTGAGATCAGGATGATCGACGCCACAACCGCAAGCGTCCCGCCCCAATTATAAAGTTCGGTGGGCAACAACAGCACCAGCCCCTGCTCGGCCGGATGCGCAACCGCGCCCACTGGCCATAAACAGCAAAAGAAAATTGCAGGGTTTAAACTGCGTGCGATTGCATTAGTTTGCTTCATTGCGCCAGTGTACAGATGGCACCAGCAGAGGGAACCGAAACGTGAAGCGACTATTCAGCCTTGGACTTGTTGTTCTTGCGGCGGTTCTGGTCTTTTTGACCCTCCGTGATCAGCCACCACAGGTCGCCATTCTTGGCGGCAAGGCCACGGCCATGCAAGCGGACGGCGATATGTATCTGGCTGGGCTGACGCTTGTGAATGTAGGCGGGCCTGATGTGCTTTTGGGTGCCACTTCGCCCACCGGGGCACAAGTGACGTTGATGAACCCTGCCGCGCCGGATGCACCCCTTGCGATACCCGGCGGCAGCATGGCCATCCTTGCGCGCGATGGGGCGCATATGATGGTGCAGGCGGGTGATGCCGAACCGGGGTCCTTTATTCCTGTGACCTTGAATTTCCGCGAAGCCGGAGAGGTTGCAACCCGTCTTGAGGTCGCACAAGGCGCGCCCATGGTGCACGATATGACGGGCGGCGTCAGCGAAACGCCCAGTCCAACGGTGCAGATTGTGCCTGTCACCGCCCCAAGTGCGGACGGCTTTGAAATTACGCTCGACACCACCAACTTTACTTTCCTGCGTGAAGAAAACGGCGCACCCCATGTGCCGGGTGAAGGGCACGGGCATCTTTATCTCAACGGCTTGAAGCTGGATCGCCTGTACGAACCAACCACGCAGATTGGTGCCCTTGATCCGGGCACTTATACGCTGATGGTGTCGCTGAATACGCATGAGCATGATCCATATGTGGACGATGGCGGACAGGTCAGCAGCAGCTTGACCTTCACGATCCCTTAAGACGGCCCGCCCAGCGCGTGGGTCAATGCTTTGGCGGCGGCTTTGACGTGGGTCGCGATGTCCGCGGTCAGCGCGACCCGCACACGGCTAGTCGGCCCTGACACGGAGATACCCGCGACGGTCTCACCATAAACATCAAAGATCGGGGCGGCGATGCAGCGCATCCCAAGGTTCTTTTCCTCGGCGTCAATGGAATAGCCCCGCGCCTTGATCTGAGCCAGATCGGCTTCAAGTGCGGGGCGATCCGCGCAGGTGAATTGGGTGAACTGCGTCAACTCTTGCCCATCCAACAGCCTGTCGCGGTCGTCATCGGGCATATGCGCCAGCAGCGCCTTGCCAATGCCTGATGCGTGCATCGGCGACATGGTGCCGGGCGGAAAAAACGCCCGGATGGTGGCGTGGGTTTCGACCTGACTGACAAACAGCACCTGCCCTTCGCGGGCAATCCCAAGGTTGGCCGTCTCGCCCGTTTGTTCCATCAAGCGGCGCAGCACAGGGCGCGCCCGTTCGACAAGCGACGTGCGCCGCAGAAAGCGCGATCCGATCAGATAGGCGGTGGGGCCGATGTGCCAAATCTGCCCATCGGCTTCATACCCGACGATGCCGCGCCCTTGCAGAGTGACAAGCACGCGGTAGACGCTAGCCGGGGCCTGACCAAGGTCAGCGGCCAGTTCTGATAGCGTTGCATTGCCAATTTCGGAAAGCCGTTCAAGCACGATCATCGCCCGGTCCAAAGACTTAATCGTGTTCTGTTCGGTCTTGTCGGTCCACCCCCGTGGGCGGCCCCGCATCCGGGTGGGTTGATCGGAAGAATCGCTCACTTGCTGCACTGCCGCATATTTTTGAAATTATTTTTCATCATATGAAAAATACAAGCCACTGACAAGGCTGCATTTTTCTGCGCATTCGTGCTTTGAAAAACAATTTCAAAAAAATTGCGAAGGGATCCCCCCTTGCCTAGACCAATGGGCAAGGAGGAACCCGCGATGAGTTTTCAGAACCCCGTCTTTATTCCCGGCCCGACAAACATGCCCGAGGATATTCGCAAAGCTTGCGATATGCCCACGATTGATCATCGGTCCCCTTTGTTCGGTCAAATCCTGCACCCCGCCCGTGCTGGCGTGCAAAAGGTACTGAAAAGCACGAACGCCGAAGTGTTTATCTTCCCGGCGACCGGCACTGGCGGTTGGGAAACAGCCATCACGAACACCCTGTCCGCTGGCGACAAGGTCTTGGTTGCGCGCAACGGGATGTTCAGCCACCGCTGGATTGATATGTGCCAGCGTCACAAGCTGGAGGTGATCATTGTCGATGTCCCTTGGGGTCAGGGCATCCCGGCTGACCAATATGCCGGGATCCTAGCCGCTGATACCAACCATGAAATCCGTGCGGTGCTGGCGACACATAATGAAACAGCCACTGGCGTTGTATCAGACATGGGCGCTGTCCGCCGGGCGATCGATGCGTGCAGCCACCCTGCCCTGCTTATGATTGACGGCGTTAGTTCGATCGGGTCGATGGACTTTCGCTTTGATGAATGGCGCGTTGATGTGGCTGTGACAGGATCGCAAAAGGGTTTTATGCTGCCTGCTGGTCTGGCCATCGTTGGCTTCAGCCCCAAAGCGATGGGTGCCACGAAGACGGCGCGCCTGCCCCGCACCTTCTTTGATGTGCTTGACATGGGCAAAGGGTATGACGCCAATGCCTATCCCTATACCCCTGCAGTTGGTTTGATGAACGGTCTGAAACTGGCCTGTGATCAGCTTCTTGCTGAGGGTTTGGACAACGTGTTTGCCCGCCATCACCGGATTGCATCCGGCGTGCGCGCTGCGGTGGATGCTTGGGGGCTCAAGCTTTGTGCGGTGGATGCATCCGTCGCCTCGGACTCGGTCAGTGCGATCCTGACGCCTGAGGGGTTTCACGCCACGGACATTGTTACGCTTGCCGCCGAGAAATATGGCGTCGCATTTGGCACGGGGCTTGGTGAGGTTGCGGGTAAGGTTTTCCGCATTGGCCACTTGGGCAGCATGACAGATGTGATGGCCTTATCTGGCATTGCCACTGCCGAGATGTGCATGGTTGATCTGGGCATGGATATTAAACTGGGGTCCGGTGTGGCCGCGGCACAGGACTATTACCGGGGGCATAGTGTTCAAGAAATCCGAAAGGCAGCATAATGAAGGATATGTCCAAGATGTATATTCCGACCTTTGATGACATGCTGGCCGCACACGCGCGGATCAAGCCGCATATTCACCAAACGCCGGTGCTGACGTCATCCTACTTTAACGATCTGACGGGCGCGCAGTTGTTCTTTAAATGCGAGAACTTCCAGAAAGCTGGCGCATTTAAGGTGCGTGGCGCTTCGAACGCGGTCTTTGGCTTGAGTGATGCAGATGCCGCAAAGGGGGTATGCACTCACTCATCTGGCAATCATGCCCTTTCACTATCATATGCGGCTGGACGGCGCGGGTTTCCTTGTAACGTGGTCATGCCCCGCACCGCCCCCCAAGCAAAGAAGGATGCGGTACGTGGCTACGGTGGCATCATTACGGAATGCGAACCCTCGACGACCTCGCGCGAGGCTGTCTTTGCTGATGTGCAAGCAGCGACAGGGGGGGACTTTGTCCATCCTTATAATGACCCAAGGGTCATCGCTGGTCAGGGGACTTGTTCGCGCGAACTGATGGAACAGACCGACGGTCTGGATATGGTCATTGCGCCCATCGGTGGTGGTGGCATGATTTCAGGTACCTGCCTGACCCTGTCGCATCTGGCCCCCGAAGTGCAAATCATCGCGGCCGAGCCTGAACAGGCGGATGACGCCTATCGCAGTTTCACGGCAGGCCACATCATCGCCGATGATGCCCCAAATACGATTGCCGATGGGCTGAAAGTTCCCTTGAAGGATCTCACGTGGCATTTCGTCAGCAATCACGTCACCGATATCCTCACCGCTTCCGAGAATGAGATTGTCGCGGCCATGAAACTGACCTGGCAGCGCATGAAGATCGTGATTGAGGCGAGCTGTGCGGTGCCGCTGGCGACAATTCTAAAGAACAAAGGCACATTCGCCGGCAAGCGCGTCGGCGTCATCATCACAGGCGGCAATGTTGATATGGACACATTGCCTTGGATCAAAGGTTAAGGGAGAGAGCACATGAACAAGCAAGCATCATTCGAGGGCCTTGAGGTTGGTTACGACGTCCCCGCCCTGCCCGGCATGGCCGAGGCTGACATTCAAACTCCGTCTTTGGTTCTTGATCTGGACGCGCTTGAGCGCAACATCAAGAAGATGGGCGATTTCGCCAAATCCCATGGCATGCGCCACCGTGTTCACGGCAAGATGCATAAGTCTGTCGATGTCGCCCTGCTGCAGGAAAGCCTTGGTGGGTCTTGTGGTGTCTGCTGCCAGAAGGTGTCCGAGGCCGAGGTTTTTGCCCGTGGCGGCATTAAGGACGTGCTGGTGTCTAATCAGGTCCGTCAGCCCGAAAAGATCGACCGCTTGGCGCGCCTCCCCAAGCTGGGCGCCCGTGCCATTTGCTGCGTTGATGATATCGCCAATGTGGCCGAGCTGTCCGAGGCCGCAGTCCGCCATGGCACGCAGATTGAATGTCTGGTTGAAATTGACGTGGGTGCGGGCCGCTGTGGTGTGCAGTATGGTCAGCCTGTTGTTGATCTTGCGCAGGCGATTGCCAAGGCAGATGGCCTGAAGTTCGCAGGTATTCAGGCCTATCAGGGCGCAATGCAGCACCTTGACTCATATGAAGAACGCAAAGCCAAGACCCAGATCGCAATTGATCAGGTGACGAAGTCTGTTGCCATGCTGAAAGACGTGGGTCTGGAGTGCGACATCGTTGGTGGCGGTGGCACAGGGTCTTATTATTTTGAAAGTGCATCAGGCGTGTTTAACGAACTGCAATGTGGGTCTTATGCTTTCATGGACGCCGATTATGGCCGCATCTTAGACAAAGACGGCAACCGCATTGATCAGGGCGAGTGGGAGAATGCGTTGTTCATCCTCACCTCGGTCATGAGCCACGCCAAGGCCGATAAGGCCATCGTGGATGCAGGCCTGAAAGCACAGTCCGTCGATAGTGGTTTGCCCACGATCTATGGGCGCACGGATGTGGAATATGTGAAGTGTTCTGATGAGCACGGTGTTGTCGCTGACCCAGATGGGGTGCTGAAGGTGAATGATAAGCTAAAGCTTGTGCCAGGCCACTGTGACCCGACGTGTAACGTGCATGATTGGTATGTGGGCGTGCGCAATGGGAAGGTTGAGACCTTGTGGCCTGTGTCCGCGCGCGGGAAGGCTTACTGATTGCGGACCCTCCGGGGGAAGTATTTTTGGACAAAGAAAGACATGGGGTCGGTCTTCGGACCGGCCCGTTTTGCAAGGGATAACTGATGATTATTGTGCCTGAAAAAGAGATCGCGGGGCTGATGACGCGGGATGCGGCCTTTGATGCGGTCGAGGCGACGTTTGCGTCGATGGCGAAGCGGTCGGCTTACAATTTCCCCGTGATCCGCGAGGCGATTGGGCATGCGGATGCGCTTTATGGGTTTAAGTCGGGTTTTGATCGCGAAAGTCTTGCGTTGGGTTTAAAATCAGGTGGGTTTTGGCCGGGGAATGACGCCAAGGGGCTGACCAATCACCAATCCACGATTTTTCTGTTTGATGCAGACACCGGTAAGTGCCGCGCTTTGGTCGGTGGCAATCTTCTGACGGCTTTGCGCACAGCGGCAGCGTCTTCTGTGTCGATCAAACATTTGGCCCGCGCGGATAGTAAGGTGTTGGGGATGATCGGGGCGGGCCATCAGTCTGTGTTCCAGATGCGCGCCGCGTTAGAGCAGCGCGATTTTGAGAAGGTGATTGGCTGGAATTATCACCCGGAAATGCTGTCACGTCTGGCCGATCTTGCCGCAGAACTGGATATTCCTTTTGAGGCCGTTGACCTTGATCGGCTGGGCCACGAGGCTGATGTGATCATCTCGATCACCTCGGCCTTTGCGCCATCTCTGATGGATGCGCATGTCAGCGAAGGCACGCATATCGCCTGCATGGGCACCGACACCAAAGGCAAGCAAGAGGTGGAGGCCGCTTTGCTGGGCCGCGCGTCCGTGTTCACCGATGAGGTCGCGCAGTCTGTCAGCATCGGAGAGGCGCAACACGCGATTGCTAACGGGCTTTTGACCGCCGATCAGATCACCGAGATTGGTGCTGTCATCAATGGGGATGCTCTGGGGCGCACATCTTCTGAGGATATCACTGTCTTTGATGGCACGGGTGTTGGCCTGCAGGATTTGGCGGTCGCCTCGTCCGTGGTTGATCTGGCGATTGCCAAAGGCGTCGCGATTGAGGTGGATTTCTGAGCCCTAGCGAAACCCAACCGCGTCATGGCGCAGGATCGCCGTTTCGCTTTTGTCCAACACCCGGCGGGCGTAGTCGCCGTAGGCGTCGGGCGTGTTTCTGATTTCAGGCATCCGGTCAAACAGCCGCGCCTTGTCATTGGCTTGCATTGTGGCAAGTGCGGCACTTGCGGGGTGGAAGCTTTCGGTGGCGACGTCGTTGGCAAAAACGATCTCGTGCTGTGGCAGCAGCATGTGGATGTAGGTCACGGATTTCACTGCATGATCACGGATGATCGAATGATCGTTCACCAGATCGCGGGCGGTCACGAGGACTTCGTCCTGATTGAAAAGCGCACGCGCGCGTGCACCTTTCAGAACCATGCGGTGGTCGGGCGACACAAGTAGCCCGGCGTCGGGCACTTCCTTATCAAGCGATCCGGCCCGCAGGCGCACAGGCGTCAGCGCAGGCAAAGCCATGAGCCGCGCACCTGACACGTAGCGCCGCCCAAGCCAAAGGATTTCGGCCAGCCCGTTGTCTTTGGTCTGCACCCAATCCCCTTCGCGCAGGGCGGCCACATCGCGTGGGCCGTCTGCAGTTTTGATCATCGTGCCGGGGGTAAAACAAATCACGCCGCCCGGATTTTCATCCGCCTGTGCGCGCAAAGGCGCATCAAGGTTGTGGCGCACCACCCAAAGTTCGCACTGGCGTGGCGGGATATCTTCGTGGAACATCAAAAGCGGCTTACGCCCGGCCCCGCCGGGAATAACGGACACAGACCAAACAGATCGCCCATCGGTGACATCAAAATGTTTCTCAAACAGCGGGTCCTGTAAGACAAGCTGCGCGGGCGCGTTTTGGGATGCCCCCAAAAGGCGGCGCACTGTCAGCGCTGCGCGTTTGCGTAGGTCTGCCTCTCCTTTCGGGTCGCCAATCGGAAGAAGCCCGCTGGGTCCATCGACACGTACAGCTTCACCGGTCCAGGCCCATGTGCAGCCCGGTTCCAGATCAGACACTGACGGCGCTTTTTGCCCGTCCAGTTCTGTTTGCGTCCAAGAGATGACAAACGTGCCCTTAAAGCCCGTTTTCATGCTTTTAACTCTGCCTCATATGCCCCGCGTCATTTGTCGCGCGAAGTCTGGAAGCAGGCTACCAAGCCCGGATCACTGCAATCAAGTCACATGAAGAGCCGATGCTATCTTTTTGTTCAGAAGTTGAAATTCAGCTTCAGTGATCCGACAACCTGCCCTTCGGGCTGGCCTTCGAATTCTTCAGACAGATAGGTCATCCCATAAAAGAAGCTGACATCGTCGCTGGCTTGATAATGCACACCAGCCCTTGCGCGTGTGCGCGTATCAGACGCAATATATCCCTGATCGCCCGGCAAGAATTCACTACCACCAATCGCCGCAACATCACCGCCAACCACGTAAGAGAACCCATTTCCCGGTAAATGTGTCCCCCGGTAGAGTTGCCCAGTTACCACATCCCGCAGCATCAGATCCGATTGCGCCACCTGCCCAATCATCACATCGCCGCCAAAACGCACCACCTCTTCGACGCCCGTCTGGAGTTCGGCAAATGGGCGCAGGCTAATGTTTTCACCTATGGTGAATGTCTGGCTAAGTTCGGCTGTTGCGCTTAGGAAAAAGTCATTCGCATGCTGATCTGTCTGGGACGGGTCAGGCAGGCTAAGGGCGTCGTGGAAACCGTTCTGAAAATCATCAAGCCCGGTTTGTGGCCCAACCGCGATCACATCTGCCCCGACGCGCGCAATCATGCCGTCCAAATTGTAATGCGTGTGCAGGCCAAGGGACAGCGCCCCGACATAGGGCCGTTCTCCTGCCGGGCCGATGCCTGCGCGCGGCGCGATGATTTCGCCCCGAAACCGGTATTCGATGATGTCACCCAAAGCAGCAGGCGTTCCACTGAAGGCTTCACGCGCCCGCAGGTGGCTGTAGACATAACTGCCCGTGCGCCAGCGGTCGTGCCCATCCCCCAAATAGTCATTCGTGAAAAGCCGCCCATTGCCGATTGCAACGCGGTCTTGTGCTATCGCTGGGGTCGCTGAAACACAGGCGGCACTTACTGCCGCAAGTATCAATCTACGCATCTTACGTGTCCTTCGTCGCCCCACCAATTGAGGTAGGGGAGAATCGGTTCACTGAGCGAGTCCTTTTTGATCAGCCCCGCACACTTATGGCGGCATGGGGGAAGGTGTTGCATCCACGCCTCCATTCCGGGGTATCAGCCGGAACCAATCCTGCCGCTTTTTTGGGATTGTTGACGCGCGCGGCTTTTGCCCGGCATCCCCGTATCGTTACCGCACGTGCCGGCGGTGTTTCAGAATGCGATCTTTCGCAAAGGGCCTTGGTCAAGCCGCGTGATATGGGCCGCGACACCTTCGGGGAAATGGCTGCGCACAAGCGGGTCATGCCCGGGGATGATCAGGTCGGGGTGGCTTGCAAGCTGGTCAAGCCGGTCGAACCCATCCAGCATGTTTTGCAGATCGACCACGATCGGGAAAGGTTTGCGCAGCCGTTGGTTTTCATAAAAATGTGCCGCATCCGAGGCAAGCACCAGCCACCCGGCACTTGTGCGCACCCGTACCGCCTGCAAGCCGCGTGAATGACCACCGATGCAATGGACAGTGACGCCCTCAGCCACCTCTGCATCGCCATCGTGAAAGATCACTTTGCCCGCATAAAGCCGTTTGACCGCCTCGCAGATATGGTCTGCTGTGAACGGCATGCGCAGCGTGTCGTGGCACATACAGGGCCCGGTCGCATACGCCATCTCGGCGGCTTGCATGTGTAATGTCGCGTTGGGGAAAAGATGCAGCCCCCCGGCGTGATCATAATGCAGGTGCGTCACAATCAACGTGGTGATGTCATCCGGGCGCAGCCCAAGCGGGGCAAGCGCGGCCACAGGATCAAGACGGATCGGGCGCCCCCGCGCCGTCGCCTCGGCGGTATCATAGCCAGTATCAACAAGGATCACATCATTCCCGCGCCGCAAGACCCACATGAAATAATCCATCGCATGGGGCTGGTCGTGGTTATCATCAAGGATAAAGCTATCCGCGCGTCTCCGCGCGTTGCGGTCCGCGTATTTGACGGCGTGAACCTCCCAGTCGGTCATGGGCTGACCTGCGCATAGGTCTGGACGGATTTGGCCGTGATCATATCGCCAGTGGCCTGATCGAAGGCCTTGAAGTGATCCGACGCCAGATGTGCATCAAAGGCTGCGGCATCTGTGTAAAGTTCATAAAGCCCAACCTCCCCCTTTCGGGCAGGATCGGTAAGCACGTCAAAACGATGACAGCCCGCTTCAGCCTTCAAGGACGTGCGCGCATTGGCCCGCATCAACGGCATAAAAGCCGCGATCTGATCAGGCTTAATCTGAAACGTGATACAGACAGCAAACATCATTCCACTCCGCGTTATTGGGGCCGACTATGGTGCGAACTACACGCCAGATAAAGAGAAAGCAGGCCCCTTCCCTTTTTTCGCCCAACCATTAATGTATTCATTAACAGATACTTCGCGAAATGGCGTGACATTTCCCCGACCAATGGGTTTGCTGGCAAACGCGGGGGAATAGCACCAAAAAGGATGACCAATGGCGCAAAGCTTTCATATCGCTGTTTTCGAAGGCGACGGGATTGGCCCTGAAATCATGGCCCCGACCCTTGGTCTGCTCCAAGAACTAAGTGCCACCTCATCCACCTATCGTTTTGATTTTGAAACCCTGCCCGCCGGTGCCGCCCATTACGCCAAAACCGGCGAAAGCCTTCCGCACACTTCGCTAGAACGCGCCCGCGCTGCAGATGCAATATTGCTCTCTGCAATGGGTCTGCCCACCGTGCGCTATGAGGACGGGACCGAGATTTCACCGCAGATCGACCTGCGCAAAGCCTTTGGCCTTTTCGCAGGAGTTCGCCCCGTGCGTGTGCCGGTGGCGGGGCATACGCCCTTGAAGATGGAGGCCGATCAAAGCATCGACTTCGTTCTTATTCGCGAAAGCACCGAGGGGCTGTTTCACACCCAGGGCGTTGGCGAAGTGACCGAAAATGAAGCCCGCGAGACCTTGCTGATCACACGCGATGTATCCGAAAAGCTGTTTGCCTTTGCCTTTCACCTTGCACGCACGCGCAAAGATCAAGGGCGGGGGCCGGGCCGCGTGACTTGCGTCGATAAGGCGAATGTCTTTCGCGCATTTGCGTTCTTTCGTGACATCTTTGATGCAGAAGCCGCCAAACACCCTGATTTGATGTCCGATCATGCCTATGTCGATGCGACCGCCCTTTGGATGGTGCAAAAGCCATGGGATTTTGATGTGCTGGTGACCGAAAACATGTTTGGTGACATTCTGTCTGATCTTGGGGCGGGATTGATGGGCGGCTTGGGGCTTGCGCCCTCGGCTGATATTGGGTTGCATCATGCCGTGTTCCAGCCTTGCCACGGGTCTGCACCGGATATCGCGGGCCAAGGCAAAGCAAATCCCTTTGCAATGGTCCTATCGGCGGCAATGATGCTGGATTGGCTTGGCACGACGCAGGATGTGCCCGCTATGCTGGCCGATGCGCAGCGCTTGCGTGAAACGGTCGATCATCAGGTCGCCACCCGCCAGATGGTCACCCCTGATCTT
Organism: uncultured Cognatiyoonia sp.; assembly: GCA_964414165.1. Classification (GTDB taxonomy): domain Bacteria; phylum Pseudomonadota; class Alphaproteobacteria; order Rhodobacterales; family Rhodobacteraceae; genus Cognatiyoonia. The sequence goes on along the minus strand of CAYPVL010000007.1, from coordinate 1,855 downwards.
GGCGGCACAGCCACAACCGCACAGGCGGTGGCGGCCATCACAAAATCCATTCTGGCATCCACATGATCAAGGTCGCATGCCTTGGAGCAGGCTACTTTAGTCAGTTTCATCTGGATGGATGGCGCAGGCTAGATGGGGTCAGCCTTGTCGGGATTTCGGATTTGGATAAGGCGCGGGCAACGGCGACAGGCCTGCCTGCTTATAACGATGTCACGCAGTTGCTGGCAGAAACCGCACCCGATATCCTTGATATTATCACCCCGCCATCTGGCCATGCTGCGGCCATCCGCTCTGCCTTGGCTGCGGGGGTGAAAGCGATCATTTGCCAAAAGCCATTCTGCGCCTCACATGGGGAAGCGCGCGAAATGGCAGCGCTTGCCGAGCAGTATAAAATACCTCTAGTTGTGCACGAAAATATACGTTTCCAACCGTGGTATCGGGTGATTAAATCCGCAATTGACGCAGGGGCAATTGGAACACCGCTTCAAGGCACATTCAGATTGCGCCCCGGCGATGGACAGGGCCCCGATGCCTATCTTGCCAGACAGCCCTATTTCCAAAAGATGGATCGCTTTCTTGTGCACGAAACTGCCGTGCATTGGATCGATACGTTTCGGTTCCTTTTTGGCGACCCTGAGGCCGTCTATGCTGACCTCAGACGTGTGAACCCCGCGATCATGGGTGAAGATGCAGGCGTCATTCTGTTTGATCACCCAAGCGGGGTACGCACCCTATTTGACGGCAACCGGCACCTTGATCACGCCGCCACAAATACACGCTGCACGATGGGTGAGGGGTTGTTTGAAGGCACAGAGGGAAGCCTGTCTTTGCATGGCGACGGCAGCGTGAAATTGCGCCCTTTTGGAAGCACCGCAGAAAAGACAATTCTGTCGCCCAATTCATCTTCGAATTTCGGCGGCGATTGCACCTTTTACTTGCAAGAACATGTGGTGAAAGCGTTTACAAATGATTTTCCCCTTGAAAACCAAGCCGCAAACTACCTGACTGTACAAAATATCGAGGCTGCAGTTTATGCTTCTGCCAAAACAAGAAGTAAGTTGAAGATCACGCGAAATGGTAACGACCACAGGTAGAACGAAATCGAATTCATTCATTGCCGCTGAAAAACTACGTAAATTAATCATCTCTGGGACACTTGGTGCCGGTTCTGATCACCTTGAAAGCGAGTTGGCTGCAAGTCTGAACATGTCCCGCACACCGGTGCGCGAAGCTGTCCTTTTACTCGAATCACACGGTCTTCTCGAAGTGCGTCCGCGCAAAGGGGTTCGCATCAGCCCGATTTCTGTCGCTGACATGTCCGAGATATATGATATTTTGACAGAGCTTGAAAGCCTGGCCGCAGCACATGCCGCACAGCGTAACTTTAGCAGCAAAGATCTTCGGCTTTTGTCCAGATCAATCACCCGTATGGAAAAAGCGCTTGCGCAAGACGACCGCGAAACCTGGGCCGAAAACGACGATATCTTCCACAGCGAACTGGCCCGTCTTGGCGGCAATAAAAGGTTGCAGCGCATTGTCGCCACGATGTCTGATCAGGTGCGCCGCGCGCGCACGGTGACGCTTTACATGCGGCCTGCCCCCGATCAATCAAACGCCGATCATCGCGGCGTGCTGAACGCGATTGAAGTCGGAGATGCGAAAACAGCCCGCGATATTCATCGCAACCATCGCAAGGCTGCGAAAAGCATGTTGATTGATCTGTTGAACAAGCATCACCTGACAAGCGTCTAGCTGTCGGCACTCAGGCAGCCCTGTTTCGATCCCGAATCCCCCCCCCTTTTTCCCTGACATGATTGTTCACGCGGTGGCGAGGTGGTTGTCATGTTTTGAAAGA
>CAYPVL010000006.1:57292-59286 GCA_964414165.1 uncultured Cognatiyoonia sp. | reverse complement strand
CCTCTTCTGGGCACCATTTCATTTCTCAAAATATAAAACACGTATATTGCGCTGGCTTCTATAGCTAACAGCTATTGTGGTTTCTTGGTTATTGCTTCCTTACGTGCGACGACTTCGCGGAAATTGCGCTCACGTCTTCGCTGGACGAAATAGAGGGTGATTGCCAGCGCAAGCGCTGCAAATAGATATGCAAAATCGAACAAAAGGGTCGAACGAAGGCCCAATTGGAAACCGCCGTAGAACGCCGCCGCTGCATAAATGGCAAGCATTGGCCAAATCAATGGATCGGCTGGCCGTTGTTGGTCCATTTGAACCTCCGACGCTTGCTGTTGATTCTGTTTCATCCGCCTAGGCTGTCGGTTTGCCAGCGATTAATCAGAGGGAAATTCTGATCTAAGTTTCCCCAAGGACACTTTCCCCTTATTCGCAAGGACTCTGCTTGAGGGGGAAACTGTTGTTTGCGCGTTTCAGATCTGCGACAGAACGTGTCAGCGCTTTGCCGTTGCCGCAGCAGTGTCGCAAATATCTGCACATATGATGCGTTTCTGCCTTTCACGTCAATTCTGCATGCAGGTCTGCGATTTCACGTCTCAATGCGCACAAATGATTGACGCAATCGTATCCTTCTATTGTTTCTCAGGGTGGCAAAAGACCGCATCGGCGGTCACCCCAAACATGGAAAGGCTGTGCAAATGCAAAACATCCGTCTTCACAACATACAATACAACAGGCGTTCCGGCATGTTTGAAGCGCGTGTGGATATCAAGCGCGCGGGCATAACCTATCGTTACCCCTGTAACCTGCCCGGTCCAGAAAATATGGATATCAGAGAAGTGAGTAGTCGGCTGCGGAACCTCGCACTTTGCATGTCAGACAGTCCTGTCCATTTGAAGTAACTACAATTGGCGCAATCAGGCTTCTGCGCGTCTGTGATTTAGCTTTCACTTCATGCTTTGCGCCCAATTGATGCATAGGCAGTAAAGCCAGCGGCAATTGCCTCCGCGTTTGAATAGACGTTCCGCAGATCAGCCATCTGTGGAGATTTCATCGCCTTGGCGATACGCGGCAGGTCAAGTGCGCGGAATTCATTCCATTCGGTCAGCAGAACAATCAGGTCAGCGTCTTGTGCTGCCCCGTAGGGGTCTTCGATCCAGTCCACGCCGGGCAGCAGCGCTTTGCCTTCATGCACCCCTTGTGGATCACAGACCCGCACCATCGCACCACCGCCAACCATCGCAGGTACAATGGTTAAGGACGGCGCGTCGCGCATATCATCTGTATTGGGTTTAAAGGTCACGCCCAGCACAGCAATGGTCTTGCCGTTAAAATTGCCGCCCAGCAGATCGGATAGCTTGTCGATCATCCGGCGTTTGATCTCTTCGTTGACATCGATCACCGTCTCGGTGATGCGCATCGGCACACCGTAATCCTGCCCGATGCGCGCAAGGGCGCGGGTGTCTTTAGGAAAACACGACCCGCCATAACCGGGACCGGCATGAAGGAACTTATTCCCGATGCGCCCATCATAGCCGATGCCCTTGGCCACCTCTTTCACATCAGCGCCGGCGCGTTCGCACAGCGCTGCAATTTCGTTGATAAAGGTGATCTTTGTCGCCAGAAACGCGTTTGCTGCGTATTTGATCATTTCAGCGCTTTCCAGATCAGTGGTAACAATCGGGAAATCACGCAAGAAAAGCGGACGATAGATCGCCTTCATCACATCCGCCGCCTGCTCCGTTTCAACACCGACGACCACGCGGTCAGGGCGCATAAAGTCATCAATAGCGGCCCCTTCGCGCAAAAACTCGGGGTTTGAGGCAACATCAAATTCAAGGGCTGGATTGGATTTGGCCACAAGGTCTTGCACCTGACGGTTTGTCCCAACCGGGACAGTCGATTTGGTGACAATGACAATATAGCCTTTGGCCGTCTCGGCAATTTCCTTGGCAGCGGCCATGACATAGGTCAGATCCGCATGGCCATCGCCGCGCCGC
>CAYPVL010000006.1:15285-57282 GCA_964414165.1 uncultured Cognatiyoonia sp. | reverse complement strand
GCGGGAGGGCGTGCCAACGGCAATAAAAACCGCATCTACACCATCCAATGCAGCTGCCAGATCAAGGGTGAACGTCAAGCGGCCTGCGGCGACATTGCGCGCAAGAAGATCATCCAGACCAGGTTCAAAAATTGGAATTTCACCCTTTTCAAGGCGGGCAATCTTGGCCGGGTCTTTATCGACACAGACAACGTCATGGCCGAAATCAGCAAGGCAAACACCGGACACAAGGCCAACATAGCCTGTTCCTATCATTGCAACCTTCATCTGCCCTGCCCCGCCTTTTTGTTTTCTGCCGCGATCATAAGGAACAAGCAGCAAGAGGGCAAAACGAAACCGCTGCCCCTACATCAAGGGCAGCGGTTGTTTGGGCTGTACAGGTTTGGGCCTTTAGAGGCCAAGCTTTGAAGACTCAGCGAACATACCAACGGCGACGTTCATATTACCCATCGTCTTGTTCAAGCCTTTGAACACCTCAACACGGGTAGCATCATCAAGCACGCCGCCAGCCATGACCATATCCAGGTGCGGTTTGATGGCAGACCAATCCGCAGACACCTGCGTTAGTTGCGCTGCAATCTCATCGTTAGGGGCTGGACCGATGCCCGCTTCGGGCATGCCGTGTTGCAGGGCGTTCAAGGACACTTCGAACATGTTGATCGTACCGCCCAGCACCTCCATCGATGCAGCTGCATTGATGTCAGACCCAATAAAACAAACCTCTTTCGAGATTTTCTGCGTCAGCATGCGCTGGCGACCAGCAATGTCGATGCGCAGGGCATCTGACTGAAGCAGGGCGGTCGGGTCGGCATATTGGCCGGACACTTCACTCACCAAGAGCTTGGCATCGCCCAATACAGCCATGTTTTCATCTGCTATGAACTGAACATGGGCCTCTGTTGCAGAATGGTTTTCGACTTCGCGTACAATCTCCTCGACTGCACTCCACCGTTCTTTCAGCGCGTGGATTGCGGCCAACGTCTTACGACGCTCTTCTACGCCGATGATGCCAAGCCCTTCGTCACCGAATTCAAGGGCGGCAAGGATCTTGTCAAATTCTTCAATAGATCCGTGCAAAAGCGCTTCGCTTTCGCCCGGATTAATGTCGGCGTGAACAATACAGGCCGCCGCAGCGATACGCTGGGACAGCATGCGCAGTTTGCCTGCATAGTTGATCCGTTCGGCACCGCCAATTTCCTCAAGAAATTGGACAAGGGCGATATCTTCATCGACTGTCGGCGCTGGAACATTGCCCGATTGGGCGAATGTGTGGTGCGGAGCAAGACCGGTAACAGCAAGGGCCAAGGCCGCGGCTGTGGCCGTCTTTCCGATCTTATGACGCAATGGCGTTTTCATCATCATATTCCTCTGGTGGGGACTGCAAAAGGTGCAGTGCATCCTGCGTTGGAAAGTTGGATCGCCGGTTCCGCGGAACCACGCGATAGGGCATGCGGTAAATGGAGGGTCACACGTAGTCGTATAACCCCACATTACATTGCTTAGGTCCGACCAGCGGGCTGGATCCACACTTCAACACGACGGTTGATGGCACGGCCATTTTCGGCAGTGTTACAGGCAGATGGTGCGATTTCACCGTAGCCAGACGCCGAGAATGTGATCCCAGAAAGGCGATCACCGCCGAAGGCCGCCAGTTCTTTCATCACTTGCTCTGCACGACCGATCGACAACGCGCGGTTGCTTTCGAACGCGCCGACCGTGTCGGTGAAGCCCACGAATGCGACCTTCGTGCCCTCTGGCATGTCTTCAAGATAGTCCGTCAGACGCGCCATATCGACAAGGCCGCGCCCATCAAGCTTGGACGATCCGGTACGGAAGCGGAAGGTTGTTGAGACGCGATCATAGTCAACCATCTGGCTTAGCATTTCGCGCATCACGCCGCCTTCAAAGGCATCTACTGTCGGATCAAGCAACATGCGGGCACGGGGTCCATCAAGGCTTTGTTCACGGGTCTTGATACCAAGATCGATAAAGCCAGATTTGGCGATCACGCCATCTGCTTCGTCAGAAACCGCATATTTGATAAACGCAGCTGTAGCCTCGTCCAGATTATCTGCGCGGTTATAAAGGTACAGACGACGCTGCAGCGCGTATTCCTCGGTCTTGGCCGAGAACGCATCGGGTGTCATCGAGATCCCACATTCGTTCACAAGTGACAGGGCTTTGGCACCGCGCTGGAATGCATAGCCAACAAAACCAATGGCATTCTCGTCCGCGTTCACCATCGCAGCCATTTCGCTGCTGTCAGTAGCAATCTTGGCAGAGGCGACCAGCGTTGGCTCTGCTTCTCCGAAGACACGCTCTTCGAACACAGACCGCGTACCCGACCCATCGTGACGTGAGATCATCACAATCGGCGCATCATTGCCGCCAACTTCAGACCAGTTTGTGATCTCACCAGCATAAATGCCCGCAAGTTCGGCCATAGTCAGATCTGCGACAGGGTTGTCAGGGTGCGTGATCACTACAAGGCTATCAACGGCGATGATATGTTCCTGCTGGGGGCTGACCATATTGCCAGCACCCGTGTCACGCAGGCTGCGGGCTTCGGCGGGTTTAATGCGGCGCGAGGCCATGCCGATTTGGGCAGAGCCATCCAGAAGGGTCTTGAACGCATCGCTTGAAGACGTAGATGTCACAAGATACGAGCCAATCTCATCACCGAACCCCCCTTCGCCGATGAAGTTTGCAAGGATCTCGCCCTGCTTTTCCGTCGTCACGATAGAGGCTTCAGCATCAAGATAAGAGGCATAGCCAGAGATCAGCAATGGCATCATCCCCAGCCCTACCGTATCAGAACCGATAATCTGCACATCCGCAGAGGCTGTATCGAATACAGGACAAGCTTCGCCTTCGCAGCGCACGCGCGACGCGGCGATCCGCAGGTCACCAAGTCCAGTGCGAATGACATAGTTGTCATCTGAAAAATCAATGAATTCGCCAACAATATTAACCGTACCGTCAGCAGATTTCAGCGTAACTTCGTCGGCCAACACCGACGTTGGCAACATGCCAGCGCCCACCAGGACCAGTGCGCGGGCCGCACCCTTGTTCATTCTTATGCGATTAAAAGCCATGTGTATCTCCTTGTACCACTCAATCAGCACAGTCAGAGATGCGGGCGTCTTGCGCCTACCCGACCATGCATTACCATTACGTCAAAACTGCAAAATTTTTGCAGCCCTTGCGAGAATATTTGAGCATGGTTTGTGGAGAATTTAAGGCAAGTCTTAGCCATTTTGCCGGTTTCTTAACCATAAGGAATGGTTAAGAAAGTTTAGGCTGCTGTCGTCTCGCGCCACTTGGAATAGACGGCGGACAGCTGATCGGAATTAAACACAAAAACGCTAAGTTCATCATCGTTTCTGGCCACGGCCAGCGACGTGTCATCGTTCAAGCCACCGTTCAGACACACCAAGGCAGGTTCTTCTGCATTGGCTTTGCGCAGGGCTCCAAGGGCACTGTTGAAATCACCCCATTGATCATTGGCAATATGTTCCAGACGACCTTGGATATCCTTGTCACCTTTCGCGCGCACGATCTTGCCTTGCGCAATCACGAGGCTGGCGTTTACCGAAGCCCCACAATTGATGATGAACTGGGACATTGGGGTCTGCGGCTCTGACGACATTTCCACAGCCCATGTGTCGGCCAATGTATTCACGCCAACACCGGCATCTGACTGTGTGCCCAGCTTTTGGGTATCTTCTGACTGGACCGTAACCGGCCCGCCTTGATCCACAAGTTGCTGCATGATCGCAGCGATAGATGTCATCAGGTCACTGTCATCATGGGACAGAACCTTACCCATCACCTTCAAGGCCCCATCAAGATTGCCAGAGGCTTTGGTCAGCCCTTGCAAACGGCGCCCTGCCACAACAACAGTCGCATAGGACGCACCGGCGCGGAAGGTGAGCTTGCGATCAAGAACCGTTTCATCAATCGCGTGAAGAATTGCCTGCATCGGGGCCGGCTTTGCACCATCCGAAATCACCCGATTGCCATCGGTGAAATCGCTTTTCTTCGCGGCCAGTTCTGTCAGTTTCTGCGAGAGTGCCTTTTTGTCGATCACGATCTTGGCCCTGCCTTCTTCGTCGTTGATGGGACGCCGTGGCGTCAACCGCCACCGCTTATTCTTTGCAGACATGGACGCGCCTCTGAAAGGAAGGCGGGAATGTCCAAATCCGGCGCACAGATGCAACACAGCACATCTGTTGGTTCTTTTTCGGCGCGCAGAAAAATCTTGATCTGATCCCGTGTGGCAATGAATGACGCGTCACTTGGACTATCACCAATTGCCGGGGTTCCGGCGGGACCCAATGTCAGCGCAGCTTCGGCACAGAGCGTGTCGAGCGCCTCGCGCTGATGCGGGCTATCAGTGTTCGTCACAAGGATCATCTTGGTCGATAGATCCGCATACGCCAGTGTTTCGCAGGCTGGAAACTTGCTGTGCAATGCATCCAATTCATCCGAAACCATACCACTACCCACTTCTATTGGCTTTCTCACCTCATTGACTACGCGAATTCAGCGCAGGGGGGAAGCCTTGGTGGGCAGCAGAGGCGTTTAAGATGCAATCTGCGTGTTTGTCTCCTTGTTGAAATGTGCGCCAGTATCATGCGAAGGCTGCCCAAGGCGCTGCGACGGATGCTGCATGGCATTCGGATCGCGTGCAGGGCGCGGACGCGGCGTTCGGTCAGCTGCCGTAACACGGCGCGGCATAGCGGCGGGGGCCGTTGGATCAGCACCTTCGACAACCGGGTTTTCAAGCACCAAAGGTGGTGTCGTGACGGGAACAACCGGCGTATCGGGACGGGCCACATAAAGGCTTTTGTCCATATCGGCGACGGTCTGTGTCAGTTCTTGGACGGTCGCAATCAGGTGTTCGGTGAATGCACCTGCACCGCTGGCATTCCATTTCGTTTCATCTTCACCTGCAGCAAGGGCTTGGGTCAGTGAAATCGGGAAAGTGCCACCAAACAAACCTGCAGTTTCCTTTTTGACGCGTTTCAGCACGCGCGACTTGTCTTTTTCCGATGTCAATTTGTCAAAGCGCGTGATCAACAGACTGCTGCGCGCCCTCACCGCCTCGGGAAAGCGTTCCCACATCGCGGATTCTGACTGACGCCAGGCCTGCGTGGCATGGGTACACCAAAGCACGGCATCAACTTCTTCCAGCATGCGTTCGACCACGTCGCCAGACATGTTCGGATCGGAAATGCCAGGGAAGTCGATCAGGTCGCAAACTTCAAGGATATCCGTTTCAAAAAACAGGCGGATCACGCGCGTTTCTTCAACTGGAATACCTTCCAGCTTGTCCAGCGAAATCAGTTCAAACCCGCCTTCGGTATCAATACGATATGGGGCGTCTGTTCCATGCGCCATCCAGACAGGCGAAAGCCGGGTTGCGGTCACGCGTTCAGGCAGTGGCCGAATACCCAACAGCAGGTTCGACAACGTACTTTTGCCCGCACTGAATTCGCCCATCAGGGCGATGCGCGGCTTACGCGGCGTAGGAATAGGAGAAGTCATGCAGCGTGTCCTTCACTTTGGGCAGCCTCATCGTCATCAAAGTCTTCGACCCCATCAACGCTGAGTTCTTCGAAAATAATATCAAACAGCTCCTCACGCTCTTCTTGCGCGGTAATGCCGAAAAGTCCGTTAAGATCAGCCAATTTGATCTGCGATTTCTCACAGATGTCCATCAGGATCCCACGTTGTTCGGCCAGGAAGTCTGCCAGTTCTTCAAGGGCAAGCTTTTTGATATCAGCCGCTTGCCTAATCTTCAGTTCATCCACGATCGGCGAAGTTTCCGCCTCGATCAGTTCATAAAACCCGCTCGCAAATTGGCGATAGCCTTTGCGACGCTGCCACCAGCCCTTCCACCAGCTTGTCTGAAGATCAAGCGCGATGGTCTGGCCCAGCGACACGGGTGCGGGTACTTCAGGGCTTGCCGGGGCAGCAATTTTGAAGTTCTCAACCGCGACGGAAAACACCTCTCCGTAGATGTTGGTCAGATCTTGGGCGGATTCTGTAAAGACGTGATCACATGTGGCAGTAAAGTTCTTCTTCATCACCTGATAGCTGGTGCGCAGCAACATCCGCAGCCCATCAGGGCTGTATTGCCAAACTTCGTTTTCGCCATTTTGTTCAAGATGTTGCAGCAAGGATTCCAGCGCACGGTCCAAGAACCGCTTGTGCGATTGATCCACACGGGCCCCGAACTTTTCAAATACAGTATCCAGTTCAGTACTGAGCGTCTGAATGGATTTGGCTTCGATATGGCGCAGCTTTGCATCCAAAGCGGTGGCTTCCAAAATCTCAAGGCTGTCACCTTCAAGGCGCATCGACACGATGGAAGACGATGCACGCAGACCAGCCACATAGTTCATCGCGCGCTTGCGCGTGGCAGCCAACATTTCAGCACCTTGGCCTTCGGCGACACGCTCAGACAGCGCATCAAACAGATGCGGCATGCCGGACAGTTGCCATACCATTTCGCGCACATCCATCTGGCTTGCGTCTTCGTCAAACACAGCCTCGGCATAGTTGAACATTGCATCAGCACTGTCATCGACAATGTTGTGGATTTCATTGGCCAGCGCGATATTTGCCCAATAGGCCGACCCAAAAAGGATCTCGGGATTTTCCGGGCCGTTGTTATCAGCCAGCGTTTGAATGATGCTATCGCGGATTTCAGGGATCTGATCTGCGGGGGCAGACAGTTCATCGATCCGGTTCACGAAAATCACAACCTCGCGCGATTTCACGTTGGAAATCAGGCGGATCAAACCCATGTCCATCGATGACAACGCCTGATGGGCGGATAGAACGACAACGCAAATACGGCTATCGCGCAGCGCTTTGATCGTAATCTGCTCGCGCATCATGAAGGTATCGTTCACGCCGGGTGTGTCACGGATGCACAACGGCATCGGCAGGTTTGGCGCGCTTAGGAAAAGATCGGCGGATTTGGTGATATCGGCAAAGCGACCCTGCGCATCAACAGGTTCGTCTTCGTCGAAATCATCGCCCATGCACACATAGCGCTGCACCAATTCATCATCGATATGGCCATAGTTGTGTTTTTGGCCCAGAAGCAGTTCGAACTTGCGCCCCAAGCGGGCCTTGGTCTTTTCGCGCATCTCAGCGATTTGACCCCGAACCTTTTGAAGTTCTTCGTCGGCACCCGCGCGGGAAGAAAGTTCGCCGATGCGGCCGCCGTTTTCGACCAAGTGATCCCATTCGCCCTGATTGAAGAACTGGAATGACGCAGCCGGGGCGCCATCGACCAGTGGGGTGTTCAGGTGCAGTGACGTCACAACGGACGTCCATGGGTTCACGTCCGCAGGGAGCAGATCAGGACGACCCGCCATTGCGTTTACAAGCGATGTCTTACCAGACTTAATCTGGCCAATCATCGTGATGGAAGGTTCAAAGGCGCGTAGATCACGGACCAGCTTGGCGGCTTTCTTCGCGGCCTCTGGCCCACCGATCTTTTCGATGTCATGAAGGGTATCTTCCAACTCCAACACTTCGTCATGGAAGGTGTCGAGTTTATCCAGACCGATCCGCATGAACGCAGGCTGTGCCGGGGCCACTGCCAAACCGTTCTCTTCTTGCAGGTCTTCCATTTTCATAACCGTTGATCCTCAATCAAATCTTTATTGCCATTCGCGTGCCTCTTGGTGGGCATATCGCGGCATTGTTTCCATATGGTCAGAGCAGATCGGCGGAAATAAGGCACCAATTCGACTAAAATTGGATCGACAGATCCTTAAGCCGCGAGATCTGCTTCCAACTCATGTTTCAGCTGCAAAACAAGGCTGACAGCATCCAGAACAGCGCTTTCCTGTTTCTCAAGTTGCATCAATTGGATCAGGTCTGCAGCATCCATGGCCGTGTTGCGCGCACGCTCAAGCACTGGATCATCAGATTCGCCATTGTCCTGAAGGTGATCTGCAAGCCACTGGACGTTATCCACCGACCGCGACATGATCTTGGACACCGGCACGGTTTCAGCCGCCTCCACAGACTTGGCCAAAGCACGCCCTTCGCGGGTCAGGTAACCAATCGCCTTCTTATAGGCATCACGGGACCCATCTTTCAGCTTTGGCACCTCGACCGGTGCTTTTTTCTTGGGCGGAAGGGGGGCGGGGAATTCATCGCCAACCTTCTTAGAAGACGCTTTTTCTTTTTGCGCCTTTGGCTGTTCGGTGGCGGCAACCTCGGGCTTGGGCGCGAGGGTCGGTTCTGCAGCTAGCTCTTCTGGCTTGGGTGCCTTGGCAACAGCAGGTGCCGCTTCATCTTCGACCAAAATCGGAACAGTTCTGATCCGTGGCGATGTCACTGCTTTTACATCAGCCAACTGACGCAACAACACTGTCGCCTGATCCACAGTTGCCTGCTGCCCAAGTTCAACCTGGCGCAGAATCGCGGAAATCAAAGCAAGGCCACCGGCACGGCGCAGCGCGTCCTTATCAATCGACCCATCAACAGAGCGGGCAGCCAGCGCGCTGATCGTGGAAATCGGCAGAATCTGGTTGAACTCATGCTCGGCCACGTTTTTGACGTTGGCCAAGGTATTTTCAAGCAGATCGTTCCGGGCCAGAATATCGGCCTTGGTCACAACCATAAAGCCATGATCCTTGATGATATCAGGCATTACGCCCCAAAGTGATTGTTCGGGGATATCAAACGTATGGGTGCACCACAGGGCAACATCCGTCCGCTTGGATGCCCACATCATCGCGCGCTGCTGTTCGATGTGATCGTCCGAAGCGACCACTTCAAGGATCGAAATGCGCTTAAGCGCAGCCAACGGCAAGGCAAGTTCGACAAACACGGGCTGCATGGCCGCAATGATTGCAATATTGCAGTGATCCAAAACCTGCACCGCGCCATCAGGCATGGTACATTTGCTTTGAGCTACATCGCCAAAGACCAGCTGGGTCGTGGGCAAATGAAATCCATCTGGAATGATAGTTTCGCCCGCCAGAAGGTTGATCAATTGGGACTTGCCGGTATTCGGCAAGCCCATAACAGTAATGCGCACAGGCTTGTTCAACGTGGCCAGCATCCCTTCAGCATTAGGCTGAAGGTTTGTTGGCAATGCACCGGAAGCTAAAGCTTCTGACAAGGCTGTTTTGACATCCGCAGCGGAGGTCTGACCGGCCATCCCTACTTCCCTCCAACAACAAGTTTGATCTGCTGCGTGTCCTCATCAAAGATGTTTTCTTGATCCACTGGATCATCTTCATTCACCTTCGACGCATCTTTTGATTTGCCTACTTTCGCAGCGTCATCGGGTTTTCCCTTTTTCGGGGCATCAGGTTTGTCCAGATCGGTCACGACAGGATCATCAATCGGCACCAAGCGGGTGACGTTGCGCACGTTCGTGTCGACAACATCCAGTGGCTTGGGCGCAATCGCGCGTTCCATCGGTTTGTTGTGGTTCAGCTTGATCACCGAGAACGATATGTTGTCCTGATCAGGATCAGCAAGCTTTTCAATCGCCTCCAAAAGATGGCCCGCGATCTCGGCGCTTTTGCGACGGCGATAGCGGTTCAGGATCTTCTGGATCTGCACCTCTTCAAGGTATTGCAGCCCATCAGATGACACGACAACGATATCGCCAACCTGCATCTCATAGGGTTTGGTCGGGCAATCCGACTTGGCCACACGGTCCCCAAGAATAACAGAGGTCAGGCAGTTGCGGTCCGGGTGGTTCTTGCCAGCTTCCTCATCCAGAAGGCCAGATTTGACCATGAAGTCGATCTGCGGCGCCATTGAGTGATCTTCGTTCAGCTGCTCCATCTTCCCGTTGCGGAACAGATAAAGTGGGCTGTCACCAATCGACATCCAATAAAAGCGGTTCTCAACAAAGACGGTAGCGACAAGGGTCGCGCCCATCCCACGGGTTTGCGGGTTGTCCATCACATGCTCGCGCACAGTCTGGTTCGCCTGTGCTGCCGCGTTGGACAACATCTCGGGGATATGCGCCTCTTTCTGGGAAAACTCCGCAGAGAGGAACTTAAGGTCGCTATAGACTTCGGTCACAACAATCTTGGAAGCCACGTCACCTGCAGCGTGTCCCCCCATGCCATCGGCAAGGACAACAAGCCCGGTATCAGCACCGAATGGAAAGTCGGTGACAATCGCGTCTTCTTGATAGTCGCGGCCACCCTGGCACAAGGCCGAAGCAACGTCAAAGCGGGGTTCAGGCGATCGCCACATCTTCTTGCTCCTCGCCACCGGGTGCATCGACCCAGTTAAAATCTGCGCTGCAAAGCGTCTTGATCATCACAGTTGTTTCGCCAAGGCGCAGTTTGTCACCGTCACTCAAAGGCGTGTTGCTGATCAAAGGCTCATCATTCAGACGCACGATGTTCGACTTGCCACCGTGACCCACCATAAAGGTGTGGTTTTCAGGGTCATAAACGATTGCAGCGTGATTGGTCCGCGAAATGGCGTTATCGCCAAAATCAAGCTGTACGGCCTGATCTTCACCACGGCCCATCTGGTTCATCCCAGCTTCAAGCGAGAAACACTCACCCCGACCCGGACCTTCAACCACGATGGCCCAACCGACAGGAAACTTTGAACGCAGGCGCGGCGCAGTTGCTTTGGATCCATCAAACAGGTCAACAACATCGCCTTGGGATGTGTCAAAGCCGATCAAACGGGTCTTGGTACGACGCTTGCGCGAAGACGCAGCAGGGGCAGGTGCCGGGGCTGCATTGCCACCCTCGTCATCCATGTCCCAAATATTCACAGCACCACCAGCAGCCGACCCTTTTTGACCCAAAGCTTGGGACAGGCGGGCGGCATCTTCTTCGGCCTTGCGCGCAGCTGTTGCGTCTTCGGCAAGCTTGCGATCAAGGTTCAGCTGTGTTGTTTCGCCCCGGACGGGCGGATGCTTAGCCTGTGCATCATCAATGCTGCCTTTGCGACCCGCTCCAGTCGCTTTTGCGACTGCGGCGGTGACGTCTTTTGCGGCAACGACATCCTGAAAGTTTTCAACCGGTTGCGATTCTTCTGATGCGGCGGCAGGGCGCTTGCGACCACTTAAAAGACTACGAATGAATTTCATTGTATCTACCTCTAACTCGTATTTTCTTTGCGAAGGGCGTCGCCCGGTTAATCGTTTTCGGGAATTGGATTGTATTCCAACCCAGCAACCCACATTGAATTTTCACGGCGCACAGCAAAGCTGAATTGGCTCACGCCATTTTCAATTTCACGGGCCATCAAATCCTTAAGCGAAGTGCGGGCATTCATCGGGGTCGACGTTGGGATATAGGCGATCAACTTGTCGCCGACTGCCAACTCTGTCTCGACCGAGTTTGGAATCTCTGTGACAGTGGTAACCCAAGTGTCGCCAGCATTGCGCGACGTGAAGATCACACCGTTCAACAACTGAACGTCCTGACGCACAGGCATGTCCCAACCATGATTAGAAACAACGCCATCTACTTCGATTTCGAAATTCACATTCAATTGCGCCTCATCACCAAGGGGGACTGTGTCGCGCAGAACATTTTGAATTTCGTTAATTGAAGCAACGGGCGTGCCGTTCACGGCCTTCACAACAACACCTTCCTGCACCCAAACAGGGGCAATCACCGCTGCTGAACCAATGGTATCAGGCTGGATTTCAGATGCTGTGAATGGCAGATCAACAGACCATGCGGACAAAACTGTCAAAGATTCTGGCTGTGCAGGTTCTTCAGCGACAATCGCAGCGTCTTCCTGAACGGTCGCGGCGGCCTGAACAATCTCATTTCCGGGCACAAGCACGGGAATATCCAGCGCAATTTCAACCGACTCTTCTGTGATATCCAGAGGTTCTTGTGGCAGTGCAAGTGCGGGCGTTTCGCTTGCCGGGATATCTTGCACATCTGCAAGAAAGCCGGGCAATGCGGGTGTTTCTGCGGTGTCACGCACGATTTCAGGCGTCACGGCTGGGGTCGGCAGAACCGGCTCGCCCAGACCTTCCGGGCGCACAGCGGGACGTCTGCTTGCCTCAACAAGACCAGAAACAACTGTTGGTGCAATCTCTTCCACCTCGGGTGCTGCAGATGCTGTGTCTTGTGTCAAAGGGATGATATCTTGCGCAGCCGCAGCCACCAACGCCGGATCAAACTCAGGGATATCCACCCCTGGCTTTGAAATCGCAGTTGGTTCGGCGATCAGCGCAACTTCTTCAGAAACAACCACCGCCTCTTCGACCTCTGCCGGCTTGCTTTCGACTTCTGCAAGGGCGGCCTCAAGCGACCCAAAGGCATCGTCTGTTGTGACGGTCGGCTCGGCCTCAGCTTCAACAATTGGCGCAACGGTTAGCGGTGTAATCTCTTCCACAGCAGGGGCTTCGTTTGTTGTAAGGGTTGGAACAGTGATTTCAGCAGGTTCAGACCCACCAAGAACATCGGTCTGTGTAACCACAACAACACCCAGCAAGGCGACAACAGCAACCGACGCCATCAGCATCGGCATCTTTGACTTTGGCGTGTCGTCAGTGGCGGCGGCAACAGCAGCCGTCGTTGTTGGCTTCACAACGGCAACCTTCTTGCCGTTCATCATATCAAGCCAATCCTGAGCGGATTGAACGCGATCTTTTGGCAGGATCTGCAAAGACATATCCATCGCAGCAAGGAAATCGCGATCATAACCATCGACACTGTCGACCAGCGGCACATAAGGATCCGTATCGCCCGAAGCAATCGCGGCCAGACGTGCCTGCGCATTTGGGGGAACATCGCCCTTGATCAGGTGATGGAACGTCGCGCCCAGTGCATAAAGATCGGATGATGCATCCTGCGCACTTCCAGCGATATAGAATTCCTGTGGTGAATAGCCGTCTTTGACAACGCGCAACGCCGACAACACGCGGGATTGCTTGGTCGCCTGCTCACGGGCGGCACCAAAATCAATCAGAACCGGACGCAGGTTTTCGTCAATCAGAATGTTGTCGGGCGAAATATCACGGTGCAGCATCTGCTGATCGTGCACAAAGCCAACAGCGCCAAGAATATCGGTAAGGATCGACTTGATCTGGGCTGGGTTCAAACCGTGATCAGGATCTTCAAGTGTATCCAGCAAATCGCGCCCTTCAACAAAGTCGAGGGCCATGTAAGCTGTATCATTGTCTTCAAACACTTGATGCACGCCAACGATGTTGGGGTGCTGCAACTTTGACAGTGACCGAGCTTCTTGCACGAAAAGGCGCACAATCGATTTCAGCTCTGGCTGGTGCGCACGGGATCGGGCCTGTACAATGGATTTCGACCGGCGGCAGAATGCCCCCGGGAAACATTCCTTGATGACGATCTTGCGATCAAGGCTGTCCTTGGCAAGATACGTAATCCCAAAGCCACCAGCGTTCAGGAACTTCTCGATCTCGTACTGCCCGTGCATCAGTTTCGTGCCAGGCTTCAACTCGTCAACGAAGTCTTCGCTTTCGTCGTCGATCTCTTTCAGCTGTGCATTACCCATTTTACAAGTGCTCTCAAAGTTTCGGCAGACGGATATTCGACCTGCTTTGAACGCAGTTTTTCCATTTAAATGGGGCGAGAAAGTGACGCGACCTTGTTGTTTACGCGTCATTAATCACGTTCAAAAATGAGGATTACCCGTCGTTGCGTAAACAGTTGGGAAACAGGCAAGAGTGACCCAAAGACAAACAGCACACCCGCACCAAAGCATCCATGACGCAGCCGTGAATAGCTGCAATAGAATCCGCCCCGTGCTTGACGCCACGCCCCCAATGATTGAACAGATTGCACACCCAACAAGGACCCTGCCCCATGACCCTGCGCGCTGCTGATATTCTGGCCCAACGACTTTATGCTGCCGGATGTCGGCACGCCTTTGGAATGCCGGGGGGCGAAGTGCTCACGCTGATCGATGCGCTTGAAAAGGCCGGGATCACCTTCATCCTTGCCAAGCATGAAAACGCCGCAGGCTTTATGGCCGAAGGTGTGCATCATATGAACGACGCGCCCGCGATCCTTGTCGCGACCGTCGGCCCCGGCGCGATGAACGGCGTGAATGTCGTGGCAAACGCCGATCAGGACCGCGTGCCGCTGATCGTTTTGACGGGATGCGTGGACGCCGCCGAGGCACAAACCTACACCCATCAGGTCCTTGATCATCGCAAAGTGTTTGAGCCAATGACCAAGGCAACCTTCACGCTTGACGCAGACGCCGCCGGCGTGATTGCCGAGAAAGCAATCGGCATCGCAACCGAAGGGCGTTCCGGGCCCGTACATATCGACGTACCGATTTCTGTCGCCGATGCACCGGGCAAGGACATGGCGGGGAAGCGGGCAAAAGCCAGCGCGCTTGTCCCAGCGGCTGATGACCTTGCGACCGCGCGCACATGGCTTTCCGAGGCCAAGCGCCCGGTCATGGTTGTGGGGCTTGATGTATTGAAGGACGGGTCTGCCGCGCAGGTCCAGGCCTTGGCCGAAACCTACAACATCCCCGTCGTGACAACCTACAAAGCCAAAGGCGTGATCCCCGAAACCCACGCGCTTGCGCTGGGCGGGGCGGGCTTGTCGCCGAAGGCTGACAAACTGATCATGCCATTGCTTGCGCAGGCCGATCTGATCCTATCCGTCGGCTATGACCCAATTGAGATGCGCACCGGCTGGCGCGACCCTTGGAACCCGGATACGCAGCGCATCATCGACATTCATGCCGAACCGAACCACCACTTTATGCATCAGACAACGCTTAGCTTTGTGGCTGATACTGGCGCGACACTGACCGCCATGTCAGATGGTATTGCCCCACAAGACACTTGGATGGACTACGAAATCGAAACGCTCAAAGCGGCCTTGGCCAAAGCCTTCCCGAATGATGACGCATGGGGCCCTGCTGGTGTGATCGCCGAATGCCGCGACGCGCTACCCGCGAACACGGTTGCCACCGTCGATTCCGGTGCGCACCGTATTCTGCTGTCCCAAATGTGGACCTGTACGACGCCGCGCACACTGCTGCAGTCCTCTGGCCTTTGCACCATGGGCTGCGCTGTACCGCTCGCGATGGGTGCTAAGATGTACGATCCCACCCGCCCGGTCGTCAGCTTTTCTGGCGATGCTGGCCTTCTGATGGTTGGCGGCGAACTCGCCACCGCAGCCGAGATGGGACATAACACGATTTTCGTAGTTTTCGTGGATCGCTCGCTTGCCCTGATCGAACTTAAACAACGGCAGCGACAAATGACGAACACGGGCGTTGACTTTAACCATCACGACTATGCCGCCATCGCGCGGGCGTTCGGCGGGAACGGGGTGACTGTAACCAACCGGTCGGACCTACGCCAAGCGCTGACAGACGGGCTGAATGCCGACACCTTCACCTTGATCGCGGCCGAGATTGACCGCAAAGCCTATGACGGACGAATCTGATGGGTGCGCTGACTGGTATCCGCATTCTTGACCTTTCCCGCATTTTGGCCGGGCCGACATGCACGCAATTGCTGGGCGACCTTGGGGCGGAAGTCATCAAGATCGAGAACCCAAAAGGCGGCGATGACACGCGCAGTTGGGGGCCGACCTATGTGAAAGATCAGGACGGGAACCCAACGGACCTATCCGCTTATTTCATGTGCGCGAACCGGAACAAACTGTCCGTAACTGTCGACATCACGACAGACGACGGGCAAGAAATGCTCAAGGCGCTTGCCGCGCAATGCGATATCATGATCGAGAACTTCAAACCCGGTGGGCTTGCGAAATACGGACTGGACGCAGCAACCATGTGCGCGGCTGATCCTGCGCTAATTTACTGCTCAATCTCCGGCTATGGGCAAACCGGGCCGAATGCATCCAAGCCGGGCTATGACCTGATGGCGCAAGGCTACGGTGGGATCATGTCGCTGACGGGCGAACCGGATGGCGAACCGATGAAAACCGGCGTCGGCATCGCCGATGTGATGTGCGGAATGTATGCAACTGTTGGTATCCTTGCCGCCCTGCGGCACCGCGATCAAACCGGCGAAGGGCAGCACGTTGATGTGGCGCTTGTAGACAGTCAGATCGCATGGCTGATCAACGAGGGCGTGACGCATCTGACGTCTGGGCAGAACCCGATGCGGCGCGGGAACGGACATCCGAATATTGTGCCCTATCAAGTGTTTGAAACCCGCGACGGGCATGTGATCATCGCTGTGGGGAACGACGCGCAGTTCCAACGGTACTGTGACTTCCTTGGGCTGGATATCGCGCAGGATGCGCGCTTTGCCACAAACGTCGCGCGGATCGAAAACCGGGAGTTGCTTTTGGCCCAGCTTGCCCCCGCCATGACCCAGCATACCACGCAAGACGTCATCACCGGACTTGAGGCACGCAAGGTGCCTGTTGGCCCTGTCCAAACGCTTGATCAGGTGTTCGGAAGCGATCAGGTTGCGGCGCGCGACATGATTGCGACCGTGCCACGGGACGACGTTGAAAACGGGGCTGTCCGACTCATCGGGAATCCGTTGAAGCTGTCCAAAACACCGGTGACGTATCGTAAGGCACCCCCCCGGCTTGGGCAGGATACAGCCGAAGTACTTGGAAAATTGAAACCAACCGATTGATTTTCCCCGGCAAATCCCGGATTGAAACACTTATGACAGGTCCGTCAATCACGGATGTGTGAGGTGGATCGAGTCGCTAATTTCGATATCGGTTGTTGAACAGAGACCTTTTCTAAGATCGGATGAACCATGCAAGATGTATTTGGGCAAACCACGACCCTTTCCAGCGGTACAGCATTGGAAAGCTGGAATAAAACCCAACTTGCATTTCTAGCCCATGGCGCTGCCACACCAACGCACCTAGGGGCGACACTTGAAGAAGCTCCTGATTTCGCCCTCGCCCATGCGGTCAAGGCGATGTTCTACCTCCTGCTTGGACGCAAAGAACTGATCGCCACCGCGGAAGAGGCGCGCGCCACCGCACTTGCCAGCATCGCACAGCAACCGGTCAGCACCCGCGAACAGCACTTTATTGATGCGCTTGTCACATGGATGAACGGGCAGCCCCTTGCCGCCCTTGCCCATTTTGAGGCGATCCTTGCCGAAAACCCCACCGACATTCTTGCCCTGAAACTTGACCACGCCCTGCGCTTTGTCTTCGGGGACGCCAAAGGCATGCGCCGCATGATCGAACAGGTTATGCCCGCCTACACACCCGATCATCCGGGGCGCGGCTACTTGATGGGCTGCTATGCATTCGCCTTGGAAGAAACCGGCGAATATGCGCGGGCCCAACGGGTTGGGCGCGAAGGCATGCTGATTTCACCTGATGACGCATGGGGACTGCACGCCGTTGCCCACGTCCATGACATGACCGCAGACGCTGCAGGTGGTTTGAAATGGCTGACCGGGCGCGAAAGCGCATGGGCGCATTGCAACAACTTTCGCTATCACGTGTGGTGGCACAAAGCCCTGATGCATCTTGATCTGGGCGAAGTTGAAATCGTGCTAGACCTTTATGATCAACAGATCCGGGCCGACAAAACCGACGATTACCGCGACATCTCAAACGCGACCTCCCTCCTCTCCCGGCTGGAACTGGACGGGGTCAACGTGGGGGACCGTTGGGAAGAGCTTGCCGACTTCTCGGCCAACCGCACTGAAGATGGCTGCCTGATCTTCGCTGACCTGCACTACATGCTGGCACTTGTTGGCGGGCAGCGGGATGCGGCCATTACATCCATGATGGGACGTCTGCACAAGGATGCAAAAGAAAGCGGGACCGATTTCCAAAAGGCGATGGCAAAGCCGGGGCTGGCTGCAGCTGCCGGGCTTGAGGCATTTGGCGAAGCAGAATACGACAAGGCCTTCATCAACCTATCCGGTGCACGCCAAAACATGCAGGGCGCAGGCGGAAGCCACGCGCAGCGCGACGTGTTTGAGCGCCTGACAATCGACAGCGGCATTCGCGCGGGGTTTCTGGACGAGGCCGAGGCGATCCTTGCCCAACGCACCGCCCAGCGCGATGGGAAGATCGACGGCTACACAGAAGCACGGCAACAACTGATCGCGGACGGGCGCAAGGCTGCGGGTTTCACAGCCGCCGTGACTGCGCAATAAGACCCCAAAGTTAAACGGGTTTTCCGAATCATGGCTGCTGCCACATCACCACATATTGCACCGACAGTGCGTGACCCGCGATTGGATTTCTATCGCGGGATTGCGATGTTTATCATCTACATCTCGCACACACCCAACAACTGGTGGGGCGATTGGATTCCGGGGCGGTTCGGGTTTTCGGATGCCACCGAAATCTTCGTCTTTTGTTCTGGCATGGCCTCGGCTGTGGCCTTCGGGCGATCTTATGACAACCGAGGCTGGGTCCTTGGCACAGCCCGCGTCGGTTTTCGGGTCTGGCAGATTTATTGGGCGCATATCGCGCTGTTCTTCTTTTGCGTGATGATGTTGGCCAGCTGGGACCTTTATGGAGACTTCGAAAAGAACTACGTCAACGGATTGAACCTTGGGCGGTTCCTGACAGACACCGATACGCTTTTGGTCGGGCTGTTCACGCTGACCTATGTGCCAAACTTCTTTGATATCCTGCC
This sequence comes from uncultured Cognatiyoonia sp., assembly GCA_964414165.1. GTDB lineage: Bacteria > Pseudomonadota > Alphaproteobacteria > Rhodobacterales > Rhodobacteraceae > Cognatiyoonia. Next base: position 38,691 of record CAYPVL010000006.1, on the reverse strand, counting down.
GATGTACATGGTGCTGCTGATGCTGATGCCAATCGTCATCCTGCTGGCACGCGTGAACCTGTGGCTGGTGGCCGTGTTCTGCATCCTACTTTGGGTGCTTGCACAATCCCGGCTGCTTGACGCGCTGGGCCTTGATATCCTGCACATCTCGCTTCCGGCTGAACCATGGTCCGCGCGGGAATGGTTCTTTAACCCGTTCGCATGGCAGTTGGTCTTTTTCACGGGGTTCGCCTTCATGAAAGGCTGGCTTCCAAAACCGCCGATTAATGCGCTGCTGATCGCCATCGCATCTGGCCTGTTGATCGCAATGTTCTTTGCAAGCCACGTGGCTGTGCGCGAATTTGACTGGGGGTTCCCAGCAGCGTGGCGCAGCGCGAACCAAATCTGGATCACGAAAACCGAAATCGGAGCGATCCGCTTTCTGCACTTCCTCTGCCTTGCCTACATCGCTTGGGTCATTGCGGGTGAAAACGGGCGTCGTTTAATCGTCACTGGCACAAGCATCTTGCACAAAATTTGGGCATGGATCATCCGACAGTTCACAAAGGTCGGCCAACAATCGCTTGCGGTGTTTCTTGTATCTATCGCGCTCTCGCGTTTTAGCGGATTTATCCTAGATCTGATCGGGGATGGCGCATTAGCCGTCCACACCGTCAGCATACTGGGCTGCGCAACCCTGCTGGGCGTTGCTTACGGGGCCGCATGGTTCAAAAGCCAACCTTGGAGAAAGTCTGCAACCGGATGATGAACCGTCGTACATTCATGGCCGCAATGGCCGCTTTGGCTGGCACCCCTGCTGCGGCGCGAGGCGAACTTGTGGTGGATGAGGCCCCGTTCAGCCGCGATTGGCTGATTGGCGAGGCTGAGCGGCTGTCCAAGCAAGACTATCGCCCCATGCCTGTCATCCCTGAGGAATGGTTAAACCTGTCCTATGACCAATTCCAGCACATCTGGTTTGATCCACGCAACGCGATCTGGGCCGACGAAGATCGCCCCATGCAGATGGATTTGTTCAGCGCCGGGCTTTATTTTGACCGCGCCGTAAAGGTCGCCATCGTGGACGATGGTATTGCCAAAACGCTGGGCTATGACTTTTCACTTTTTGCGACCACCGATGACTTCCCCGACCTGCCAATGGACGGGGACATGGGCTATGCGGGCATTCGCTTGCGGGCTGATTTGCAAGACACCGGCAACTTCTCGGAATTTACGGTGTTCCAAGGGGCCAGTTATTTCCGCGCCATCGCGACGGGTCAGAACTATGGCCTGTCCGCACGCGGCCTTGCGCTGCGGACAGGTGATCCGAACGGCGAAGAATTCCCAGACTTCACCCATTTCTACGTGGAAGCCGCCGATGAGGGTGACGAAAGCTACATCGTCCATGCCTTGCTTGATAGCCCTTCTGTCACCGGGGCCTATACCTTCGAAATCATGCACGGCACGCCAACGACGATGAAAGCCAAAGCCACGCTTTTCCCACGGGTTGATCTGACGCATGTGGGGATCAGCGCGCTGACGTCGATGTTCTTGTTTGATGAAACCAACCGGAACCGCTTTGACGATTTTCGCCCAGCGGTGCACGACAGCGAAGGCCTTTTGATCCACAACGGCAATGGTGAACAGATCTGGCGGCCTTTGGCGAACCACAGGACGCTGCAAATCAGCAGCTTTACCGATAATAATCCGCGCGGCTTTGGGCTGATGCAGCGCACACGCGATCCCGAACGCTATGCCGACCTTGAGGCCCATTACGAAAACCGTCCGTCGCTTTGGATCACGCCTGACACAGGCTGGGGACAGGGTGTCGTGGAACTGGTCGAAATTCCCGCCGACAAGGAAATCTACGACAACATTGTCGCCTACTGGCGTCCGCGCGACGTCATGACATCTGGCAGCCGCTACGACTTTGGTTATCACATGGCGTGGGGCGAAGAACCCGATCTGCCCAAGGTCGCCCATGTGATCAACACGCGGATCGGCAAAGGGTTTGACCAGATCAAAACGGTTATTGCGATCGATTTTGCCGAACATGCGGCGTTTGGCACAACCGATGAAGACCTTGCAACGCTGACGGTCCTTGTGCGCGGCTCGCACGGAGAGGTGTCCCCCGGTATCCTGCAACGCAACCCCGGCACTGGCGGCGTGCGGCTTGCCTTCAGCATTCTGCCGGGTGAGGCGACATATAGCGAAATGCGCGCGCAACTGTTCAAAGACGGCGAAGCAATCACCGAAGTCTGGCTTTACAGATGGACGGCGTAACCCACACACATAACACGGCGCTCATGCCGCCCGAGGCCCCGCTTGCGCGGCCCATTCAGGCGTTGGATCAGCCCTACGCCGGCGCGTCTGCGCCCGCAGCCAACGCACAAAAGCGCACCGTTTGGTGGCGTTCGCTTGCCTTTTTGCCTGCTGTGGCGATGACAACTGGTGTCGCTGCGGCACTGACGGATTGGTTCGCAATGGATGGGTTTTCGGCGTTCGAAGGCACAATCGTCACGCTGATTGTCTTTACCTTTTTCTGGATCGCACTTTCGCTTTCAACTGCAACGCTTGGGGTCGGAAGCCTGCTTTTGGCACGGCCAAAGAAGGCCACGCAAGGCCCGATACAGCCCCTCGATGTGGCACTGCTGGTCCCGATATATAACGAAGTGCCCGCCGACGTTTTCGGAAACGCCGCTGCAATGTTGGGGGCGATCAAAGAACAAAACTGCACGCATCGTTTCGCGCTTTTCATTCTGTCCGACACGCGCTGCAATGCGACCGCCGATCAGGAGTTACGCGCGCTACACGCCCTGCGCGCATCAGCACCGGCTGGCATCAATATCTATTACCGGCGTCGCCCGGACAACACGGACCGAAAAGTCGGAAACCTTGCAGATTGGGTTGAACACTGGGGCGGCGCATATGAGGCGATGTTGGTCCTTGATGCAGACAGTTTGATGAGCGGGGACGCCATCGTCGAACTGTCTGACGCTTTGTCCGCCGATCCTGCCGCAGGGCTGATCCAATCCTTCCCGACGCTGTTCGGCGCACGCTCTGTCTTTGCGCGCGTGCAGCAGTTTTCAAACCGGGTGTACGGGGCTGCATTGGCCGAGGGGCTTGCGAAATGGACCGACCGGGAAGGCAATTACTGGGGGCATAACGCAATTATCCGTTCGACCGCCTTTGCCGCCTGCGCAGGGCTTCCAAAAGTGCGCAGCGCATTTTCAACCCGCAAATCCCCGGCACGCTTGATCCTGTCACACGACTTTATTGAAGCTGGCCTGCTGCGGCGCGCGGGCTGGTCTGTGCGTTTCTTGCCCCAAATCAAAGGGTCTTACGAAGAAGTCCCCGCCACCCTGATCGACTATGTGCTGCGCGACCGGCGCTGGTGCCAAGGCAACCTGCAACACCTGTCTATGGTCGCCTCGCGCGGGTTTCATGCGGTGTCGCGCTTCCACCTGATCTCAGGCGCGATGGGCTATCTGATGTCGCCCGCGTGGTTTGTCCTGCTTGTCGTTTGGGCATTGGTCGGCAACGGAGAAGAAGCCAACGTCGTGCGCTACTTTGCCGGGATCAATCCGCAGGTCAGCTGGCCTACGATGAGTATGGGAAACAGCCTTGCGATCCTTGGGTTCATGTATGCGATGCTGCTTGCGCCCAAAATCCTTGGGGCCAGCGCGATCCACCGCACAGGCATGGTGATGCGCGACCTTGGGGGGCCAGTACAGTTCCTTGCCTCACTAATGACCGAAATCGCACTTTCCATTGCTTACGCCCCGATCCTGATGATCCAGCAGTCCATTGCCGTGATGCGCACAACTTTTGGGATGCGGGAATCATGGACGCCGCAGAACCGGCAGGGCGGTAGCTATTCGCTTTGGGTGATGCTGAAGTTCCACGCGCTTGAAACAACCATCGGCATCCTGCTGATTGCGGGGATGATGCAGGGGATTGTCACGCTTTGGCTGATCCCCATCGCCGCCAGCCTTGCCGCCGCTGTGCCCCTGTCGGCACTCAGCGGGGTGAACCTTGACAGCCGCCGCTGGTCCACAAACCAGCTTGGCACACCCGAAGTGATCAACGCCCCCGCGATCATCCGCAGCGCAATGGCCGAACGCAAACGCTTTGCCGCCTATCTTGAGGCAAGCGATAAAGTCGCCGCTGAATAGCTATTCAAACCAATCCATAATCATCGCCGACCAGCCGCGCGGGATGCCGTGTGCACCGGGATGCAAAGCAAATTCTAGCGCGCTGCCCGCGCTGCATTCCGTCCAGACACGCCGCCAAAACGTATCCGACATATCAAACCCATCAGGGCGCAGTTGTGGGCAATCATTCGTAGCCCGCCAAATCTCCATCGCGTGCCAGACATCGCCTTGATAAATAACACCCCCGCCCAATGGGCGCCCTTCCAAAGGCACTGTGGTATCGCGCCAGCCATGGGTGTGGAACAGGCGCACTGGGCCTGCGCATTCCACCGGATGCGGACGCCAGAAACTACCGCCAACCGGGGCATAGGCAGCAAACAAATCAGGCTGATCGCAGGCCACATAGCTTGTCATCGACCCACCAATCGAAAACCCTGCAAGGATCACCCGATCAGGGTCAATGCCATGGTTTGCGGCAGCGTCCGCTTTGATCTGCGCAAAAAACGTGGGTTCATCCCGCACTTTCGGCCGCTCTGGATGAAAAGACCAACTTGAATTGCTGCGTCCCGGGCGTGGCAGGCCGTCGGCTGCGATGAAGGCAAATCCCCGATCCGTCCACGCATTGACCATACCCGTGTTGCGCACAGCCCCCGCGCCCGACCCGCCTGCGCCATGTAGCCAAAGAACAGCAGGTGGGTTCTTGGCCTCAGGCAGGACAATATGATAGGTGCCGGTTGCGACTTCGCATGCATCTGGCGACGCATCACAGCCCGCCTGCGCGGCACCCGCAGTCATAAGCAGCGCTGCAACGACCCTAGTTATCAATGACAAGCGGCAGCCCTCGGTTGATCCAACCCTCTCCGGCGGCTGATCCCAGCATTCCCTCGGGCACATCAATGATGTTGGTAAAGCCCGCCTCGGCCAAAAGGTTCGCCGTTCGGGCCGAGCGCACGCCACGGGCGCAAATCAAAGCGATAGGCGCACCCCGGTCGCCGTCGGCCAAAGCGGCCAAACGATCCGCGAAATCCGCATCGCGCAGATCAACGCGGTGGCCGCCTTCGGGCGACCCGGTCTTGGCCCATTCGTCGGGGCGGCGGATATCAATCAGAATGATGTCACCGGCTTTTGCGGCAGCATGGGCCTCGGGCGGGGTCAGCGTGCCCGCGTCCGTTTCTGGCGTCACAGCGGCATAGAACAGGTTCGGCCCAGCGTAGGCCCCTGCGCCAATCACACCAAGACCAAAAAGCCCCACTAATGCCGTGCGTCGCGATACCATCAGCTTGACCCTTCCAGATAAGGCAGCACGATATCGCGCGCCTGATCGTTTGAAACGACCGGCGGGATGAGGGTCAGCAAGTTGCCGTCCTTGTCGAGCAAGTAGATAAAGCTGCCATGGGCAAAAATGTCGCCCTCAAATGGGTCTTCAAACAGCAACTCAACCTCGACCCCGAAGGCATCGTAGGCGACCTGCAATTCTTCTGGCGTTCCCGTCAGCCCGACAAAGTCATCGTGGAAGTACGTCAGCGGCGGCCCAATCTCATCCACCGTATCGCGCGCTGGATCGACGGTGATCATCACCGGGGTCACATCGTGGCCGGCCTCGGCCACAATGTCAGCGATATCGGCCATCATCGGCAAAGCGGCTGAACAAATCTGCTGACAATTGGCATACCCAAAGAACAGCAATTGCGCACGGCCATCAGGATCAACCTGACTGTGGGGCTGGCCATGCTGATTGGTCAGCGCATAGGGGCCGCCGATGGCCAAGGGAAAGGGTGACTCGGCCACGACAGGCGTGGCCAAGGCGCATAGCAAAGCAGTAAGACGGATCATTCGAACAGCAAATCCTTGATTTCTTCATCTTCCTCAAGGCCCAAGCCGAAGTATCCTTCACGGGCAATCTCGGCCAGGACGCGGGGGTCGCGGCGGAACCAAGGGCCGCGTCCTGCGGCATCGGGGTTATTTGCAGCCCAGACTTTGGTCCACTGATTGGCCTTTACCCATTCATCAGCACCAACAGGGCGAATGGTCTGAACAAGGTAGATGTTGGTGGCCCCGACATAGTCGTCCTCAAGCAGCAAACCATCTACCTCAACCTCTTGCCCGCAATAAGGAAGCAATTCGACAGCAGCGCCGGTAAAGGCGGGCTGCGAATTCTTGTTGGGGAAGACCAGAACACCATCAACCGACCGCACAAGGCCCAGCTGGCGGGCACCATTGCCACAGTTGTCCACACAATCGCCCGCAACTTCGCAGATGATATCAACAACCGTGGCCTCAAACCGGGCTGGTTGTTCGGCAAACAGGTTCCATGTCCGGGCTTCGGACCCTTCTTCAAAGGGATAGGGTTCGTCTTGGGCGAGGGCGGGCGAGGCAAGCAAAGCAGCGATCAAAGCATAACGGATCATTGGTCAGCCTCCGGCACAGCGAACGGGGGAACAGGACCGTAGGAATCATGCGACAGGACCTGAATGTCCTTATCTTCAACGATGTCTTCCACGATCAGATACTTCAAACCATCGCGTTCATAGACAAGACCATCGGCTTCGATCACATGGCTGGCAAGGCTTAGCTGCGTATCACCACCGGCGCTATCAGCAGAGCCTTCGATCTTGAGAACCATATAGACAGTCCCATCCTCGGCCAGCAATCCCACCGGAATGCCACCCGCCGAACACCATAAAGCGCAGGTATGATGGGCCGATCCGACAACGGCATCCGGGCCACCCATGACACCCGAAAAATAGCACCACGTATCAATCAATTCACCCGTCACCTGAATGCGTTCGCCTTCGGCAGCGAATGCAGGTGAAGCGGCCATCACAGCCCCGATCAAAGCATATCTCATAAAAGCCCCCTTTTCTGAATGTCCTTAGTTAGCCACCAAGGTATGTCTCAAACAATACACGATGGGGTGAGTTTGGCACAGTTTTTACCTTTGGTTGCTTATGAAGGGCGCAGGCACTATCTGAAATTCAACAAAATGAAAGACGCACAATATGGCCAACCACCTTTATCAAAACGACCTGCCCGATGGGCTGAACCTTGGGCCAATGGTCGCCATTGACTGCGAAACCATGGGGCTGAACCCGCACCGGGACAGGCTATGCCTGATCCAGATGTCGGGTGGGGACGGCGAATGCCACTTGGTGCAGGTCGCCAAAGGCCAGACCGAAGCGCCTAATTTGTGCCGGATGCTGGAAGATCCGAACGTGCTCAAACTGTTCCACTTTGGACGCTTTGATATTGCCGCCTTGCACCACACCTTCGGCGCAACGACCGCCCCGGTCTATTGCACCAAGATCGCCAGCCGCCTTGTGCGGACTTTCACGGACCGGCACGGGCTTAAGACGCTGCTGCAAGACATGGTCGGAGTCGATATTTCCAAGCATCAACAGCAAAGCGACTGGGGGGCCGAAAACCTGACCGACGCACAGCTGGATTATGCAGCCTCTGACGTCCTTTACCTGCACAAACTGAAAGATAAGTTCGACGCCATGCTGACCCGTGAAGGGCGAATGGACACCGCACAAGCCTGTTTCGACTTTCTGCCCACCCGCGCCAAGCTTGACCTTGCCGGTTGGCCAGACACAGATATTTTCGCACATTCATGAGCAAGCATTTGGATACAGCCCGCCGGGTTATCCTGGAAGAGGCCGCGGGGCTGCAAGCCTTGTCCGAGGCCATCGGCCAAGGCTTTGAAGACGCCGTCGCGTTGATCCTGAATGCCAAAGGCCGGATCATTGTATCAGGTATCGGCAAATCCGGGCATATCGCGCGCAAGATCGCGGCAACGCTGGCCTCGACCGGATCGCCCGCGCAATTCGTGCACCCGGCCGAGGCAAGCCACGGCGATCTGGGGATGGTGACCAGCGATGATATCGTGCTGGCGCTGTCCAATTCGGGCGAGGCCCCTGAGCTTGCAAACCTTGTCGCCTATACGCGGCGCTACAAAATCCCGCTGATCGCACTATCTTCCCGCGAAGACAGTACGCTTGCCACACAAGCCGACATTCGCATCAACATCCCGCAACTAGGCGAAGCATGTGGGCACGGCGTCGTGCCCACAACCTCGACCACGATGTCGCTTGCGGTGGGGGACGCGCTGGCCATCACGTTGATGGAAGCGCGCGACTTTACCCCATCCGATTTCCGCGCCTTCCATCCGGGCGGCAAGCTGGGGGCGCAACTGGCGCGGGTAGCTGACCTGATGCATTCCGGCAATGCGATCCCCTTGGTCGAAAAGCACACAGCGATGAGCGATACGTTGCTGATGATGTCGCAAAAAGGGCTGGGGGTTGTTGGTGTGGCCGATAACAAGGGTTACCTTGCGGGTATTATCACCGACGGCGATTTGCGCCGCCACATGGATGGATTGCTTGATATGTCAGCCGGAGATGTGATGACCGCCAAGCCGAAAACAACCACACCACATGCCCTTGCAGCCCAAGCAGTGGGGATGATGAACGCATCCAACATCACCTGCCTGTTCGCGCTTAACGACGACAACACCATCGCCGGAGTGATCAAAATCCACGATTGCCTGCGGGCGGGCGTGGTCTAGGGCATGGCTGCCTACGATAACTTTCACAGCCAATTGGTGGTCTGGACTAAGATCATCCTACCCATCGGCGCGATTGCATTGCTGTCCACGCTGTTTCTGTTCGCGCGCAGTTCGACCAACACCGGCGATATCCCCTTTGCAGAAATAGACGAAATCGCGCAGGAACAATTGATATCAGAGCCGCAGTTCTCTGGCGTCGCCTCTGATGGATCCATCATCGAAATCAGGGCCAAAACTGCCAAGCCAGAGCAGGGCAACCTTGGGGCGCTGACGGTGACAGCCCCGCTGCTTACGCTGAACGCAGTAGACGGGACAAGCCTGACCATTCAGGCAGGCGAAGGCATTCTGAACAATGCAGACAAACGGGCAGAACTGACAAGCCTTGCCCGTCTCGACACATCGACCGGGTATTCCATGGAAACCGGCGGGCTTATTGCATCGCTTGATACAGGCGAAATCACTTCGACCGGGCCGCTCGCGATCAAGGCACCTTTTGGGACAATTGACGCAGGACGCGTGAGTTTCACCATGACAGGTGACGGCACTGGACAGCAGATGCGATTTACCGAAGGGGTCAAAATGGTGTATGATCCAACAAACGCGGCAAAGGAATAACCAGTGATCAGAATTTTCTCTCTTCTTGCCGCACTTATCTTTGCCACACCCTTGGCCGCGCAAACCAACATCAATCTTGGTGGGATCAGTGCCGACCCGTCCGCGCCTGTCGAGGTCGCCGCCGATAATCTGACTGTTGATCAAGACACAGGCACCGCCACTTTCACTGGAAATGTACTGATTGGGCAGGGCGATCTGCGGCTTTCAGCTGGCAGCGTCGAAGTGGTCTACGGGTCCGGCACCGGGAATATCGCACGGCTGAAAGCCAGCGGCGGCGTGACCTTCGTGACCGCAACCGAAGCGGCAGAGGCGCAGAACGCGGATTACGACATCACCGGCGGCACATTAACCCTGTCAGGCAACGTCCTTTTGACCCAAGGGGCCAGCGCCATTTCCGCCGAACGAATGACCGTGAACCTTGAAACCGGAAACGCGCAACTATCGGGGCGGGTCCGTACGGTGTTCCAGCAAGGCGGGAACTGATGCCCGAATTATCCGTCACCGAAGGCGACGTCGGCCTAAAAATCATCAACCTGCGCAAAAGCTATCGCAAGCGGCTGGTGATCCGGGACGTCAGCCTTGATCTGGGACGGGGCGAGGTTGTGGCATTGCTTGGGCCAAACGGGTCGGGCAAAACCACATGCTTTTATTCCATCGCCGGGCTTGTGACGCCTGAAGGCGGGCAAGTGATCATCGACGGGCGCGAAGTAACGACGCTGCCGATGTATCGACGGGCCAAGCTTGGGATCGGCTATCTGCCACAGGAAATGTCGATCTTTCGGGGCATGTCGGTCGAAGACAACATCAAAGCTATACTTGAAATCGCATTGCCGGATCGGCGCAAACGGGAACAGCGTCTCGAAGAATTGCTTTCTGAATTCACAATCGAACATTTACGCCGGGCACCCGCGCTTGCGCTGTCTGGCGGTGAAAGGCGACGGGCCGAGATTGCGCGCTGTTTGGCCGCAGGGCCGAAATACGTGCTGCTGGATGAACCTTTTGCAGGCGTCGACCCGATTGCGGTGGGGGAAATCCGGCACCTTGTGGCCGACCTCAAGAACCGCGGAATCGGGGTACTGATCACTGATCACAACGTGCAGGAAACACTGCAAATCGTGGACCGGGCCTACATCCTGCATGATGGCAAAGTGCTGATGAGCGGGACCACCGATGAGGTGGTACGGGACGAAAACGTACAGCGTGTCTATCTGGGTCAAGGGTTCAAAGTAAAATAACCCGGATTGACATATGCGCGAATTCGGCGCTCAATAGAGGTGATGATAACGATAGTTTCAGTTCCAATGCGCGGGCGGGCCGACAGGCACGACAGCTTGGTAAAACCAAATGAAATCATGATGTTATCATTATACCCCGCGACAGGTTTAACAGTTTCGTAAGGTTTACCTGCGAGGTGTGAAAACGTGTCACCATCAAAAACAGGAGAAGCGATGCGGTATCAAATCAGCGGCAAACAAATCGATATTGGCGAAGCCCTACAATCACACGTAAAGACAGAGCTGGGCGAAATTCTTGAAAAATATGCCGGACGGCCCACAGAGGCATCGGTGACCTTTTCCAAATCCGGGCATGAATACGTCAGCGAAGCCGTTGTGCATCTTTCCACGGGCCTGACCGTCCAAGCCAAAGGCACCGACCATGAAATTTACGCTGCTTTCGACAGCACGACCGAAAAGATGGATAAGCAGCTGCGCCGCTACAAGCGCCGGTTGAAAGATCATCATAAGGAGCGCTCACAACCTGTTGAACTTTCCGACGCCGGGTCATATATCCTCGCCACAACGGAAGAGTCGGACGAGGCCACACAAACAGACGATACGCCTGTCATCATTGCCGAGATGGAATCAAAGATCCCATCAATCTCGGTCGGTGAAGCGGTGATGCAGATGGAACTCTCGCACGCACCCGTGGTCGTGTTCCGAAATGAAAAGCACAGCGGAATAAATGTCGTCTATCGCCGGGACGACGGAAACATCGGCTGGATCGACCCCAAGGAAGGGGGCTGATCTGGCAAGGCTTATGCCAGAAAGCGAAACGCCCATGCAGTTGTCGGACATTCTTGATGTCTCTGCCGTGAAGGTCCTCAGCGGATGCACGAGCAAAAAGCGATTGTTCCATGATCTTGGGGCAATGGCGGAAACTGCCTATGGCTATAACCCATCCGACGTGATCGACGCTTTGATCGAACGCGAAGGGCTGGGCCCGACAGGTGTTGGCAAGGGGATTGCCTTGCCACACGCCCGTCTGCCAGATGTCGATAAAGTGTCAGCCCTGTTCTTGCGCCTTGAAAAACCGCTGAACTTTGACGCCGTGGATCGTCAGCCCGTTGATCTGGTGTTCGCGCTTCTTGCGCCTGTTGATGCAGGTGTTGATCACTTGAAAGCGCTTGCACTTGTATCCCGCACCATGCGCGACGCGGATACCTGTTCCAAGCTGCGGGCCAATAATGATGCGAACACGCTGCATACATTGCTGACAGAAATGGCTTCGACCCAAGCGGCCTAGCCTTCCCAATCCCGAAATCCAAAACCGACGTAGTCGCGGGCATAGGCATCGCGGCAAGCGGTTTCGAGTTCACGATCATAAATCGCGCGCAGTCGGCTATCTGCCGCAGGCGCAACCTCTGGCACGTCAGCGCGGCCAATACAGGCACCGACAATGCGCAGATCGCGGGCCAGACTGTCTTCGCGCAGGATGTGATCGGGCACGCCAAATTCTGCAAACCCTTGCAACAGGGTCATTTGCGTGGCCCAAGTGGGATCAACACGGGTACTGGTTTGACCCGCCAGGTTAGGCTTGAGGAATTTCAGAAACGCCAGAAACGCAGCGCGGTGGGCCGCATCATCATAGCTGTCATGCCCCGGATCATCGGGCAGCGGCACATGATGGACCTTGCGCAGGGTCGCGCGGATTTCTTTGAAATTATCACCACCCACCGGCAAAATCCGTTCACAAAACACCGCATGGGCGCGGGCGATGGGATGGCGCAGGACAGTGAAAGATACATGGCCTGGTCGGGCACGTTTCCAATTGCGCAGACTGCTTTGGCTGAAATTCACCTGCAAATCCGACCCCGCCTTACCATCCAAAGCCGCAAGCCACTTGCGAATGGCCCGATCAGGGCCAGAGCGGACAGGCATAAACAGCAGCGGACTGTCGGGTGCGGCAACATAAGTCGGGATCATCGGGCCGCGCCGCGGTTCAAAGTTCGGGGTGCGGTTTAGGTTAAAGCGATCCATCCGCGCAAGCGCATCCGTCATCTCTTCAAAGTTCTCAACCTTAAGGGACATCGGGGCCGGGTTTTGCTTTTTCAGCTTCTTGTTTAACTGCTTGATCTGACTCGCACTGCCAAGGAACTGCGCAAGGCCATTCATCACATCCACATCCTGCAGGTCTTCATAGGCAACATAGAACGCGGTTTGCCCGGACTTCTGCAAACGGCCTTGCAGCATCACCTGAAAATCCTGAACTTCAGCCAATTGGGCCTCAAACGCTGGGATATCGACAGTCACACGCTCTGATTTGACGTGGTTCACATTGGTCAGCTTCCACTGCCCCGTGGCATTCGCAATCAACAGGCTAACATAGCTATCAATCGGATTGCGGGTCAGGATAATCTTCGCGCAACGCGGATCATCCAGCATGGTATCAAGCACGCGGGCATCATGGGTATTAAAGTACCGAAAACCCGCCAACCCTTCGTCAAACTTCACAGCATTGATCAACGCAACCGGGTCCACATCCCGCGCCTCTTGCGTGATGCCCAGCAGGCTTTCCTGTTCAGGGTAGCCGATAAAGACCGGGTTAAACGCCTCTCCGTGACAGGACAGATCGTCGAACATATTGAGATTGGCCTCAAGAAAGTTCGATCCTGTGCGCATCTCTGCAAACACTACGAAATAATCAAAACGACCCTGCATCTAGCGCACCAGATAAGGCTTGCGGGGCTTGGGGGCTTGATTAAGCGGGGCGGGTTCAACCGGAAAATCGCCCATCAGATAGGGGTGCATCCCTTGGTTCTTGAGGTTCTGCAAGAAGCGGCCAAAACCCGTGAGATCATGCATCTTTGGGGCTTCGGTCAAACGCCGCATCGCGGTGCCGGTCATATCGTCAACAATACCCTGCAACGCCTCCATCGGGGTTTCGATGAATTCGGCCATGGTCCAAATCTTTACGCGGGCCTTGGCATAGGGCGACCGCAGCGCTTTGATATGTTCATTCTCGATCTTCTGAAGCTCTGCTGCCTCTTCGCGCAGGTCGGCAAAGTTGCGGTTGGACTGAAACAGTGACACAGCCCAAGTACCCGACACAACGGACACATGGGCGTTCGGGTCTTTGGCGATCATCCAACTGATGTCTTGCGTATCGCGGGGGCCAAATTGAAAACACTGCCGTTCGCCCCGCGAGTTCCAGATCAGATTGGTGAGGAACATCTGGCTGTTGTAGTCGCGCAGAAGCGGAGAAGCGGACAGCGCACCATTGAACTGACTTTGGCGGCCATCAAATTCCGCACCCTCGGGCGCATAAAGGTGCCCATGGACCCGCGTGTTCGTGTGTTTTGCAAGCCAAGGTTCAAAATCTTCAAACAGCTCGGTAAAGCCTTGGAACACCGAATAAGGCTGGCACGTAATCCCGTTTTCCCAATCCTGATTGGGCCAGCGACTTTGCATGTACAAACCGGGGCGGCCGCGCGTTCTACGATCAACAGCCTTGGCAAAGATACGGTCAATTTTACCGGGGTTCGGCTCTGCCCCCTTCATCGCGGCGTTATCATCGTTGAGGAACGTCTTATAAAGGCGATCCGCATGGGGCCATATCTTGCGGGCGACAAAGCAATCTGATCTGCGCAGAAGCTGCAGGTGATCGTCGTAGAAAATATGCGGTTTACCCTGAAAGTCGAACTTGGACAGGGTCAGTGACCGGCTTTCGATGTTCCCGGAATAGAGGCGGACGAGGGTTTGAAAATAACTCTCATCCGGGATCCAGACCTGACGGAAATATTTGTCATACTGATCGCGGGCGGGGTCTTGTAGCAAAGCGCTAAGGGTCTGCCGGGTCAAACACCACCACTGCGATCCCATATGCGGGACAAGCTCATCCGGGACCTGCCGTTTATACCGCACAAGCCGCTGCAATTTTACATAGCGGTCAAACCAAAAGCGCTGTCGCTTCCACGAGAACGGAAAGCGTAAAGTGAACCGTTCCTTATCCAGCCCACCCACCGTCCAGGGCACATCCGCCGTTGTCGCACTTTCGATAAAATCTGTGCGCGGGCGGCTATCAAGGTAGCGCTTCAATTCGTTGACCGGACGCAAGGGCATGCAAGCGCCAGAGGCAAGATAGACGTGGGTCACCGCCGGAAAGTCGCGCAGCATCACCTCGGACGCAGAAAGCGTCCCGGCCACAATGCCCCATGTGCCCCATTCGCACTTATGACGTTTGGAAAAGCGCACCTCGTCCAGATCAGCAAGGTTGGCGACAAAATCGTCATAGTCCTTTCGGGGAACCGTACCGTCCACGTGGATCACAACAGGGCAACCGCCCTTGACCCAATGGCGCACCACCTGTTCGGCCCGATCAAAGGCAGTGTGGACCAGCATGACAATCCCGACGGTCATGCCCAGTTCCCTTTGGACATGATCCCCAAAATCTCAAGCTGGCGCCAGTTGATGTATTTCTCAGACCATTTGCACCACAGGTCGGGATTTTGCTCTAACCCAGCGGCATAGGCCTTGTATTCATGGCTGTTGGCGTAATGCTGCTTGCGCTCCAACTCCTCTCGCGCTTTGTCAGTGAAGGACGACAAGAACTTGGTATGCAGCAAAGCGCCTGATGCCTTTTCACCCCCCCATTCATCATAAACAAGGTTTAGACCACGGGGCAAAAGCATGTGGGTTGAACTGACGTAGGTGTAGTGGCGTTCCCATTTGACCAAAGGAATCTTGTTCAACGCGGGCGCACGTTCTGGGCGATCAGCAAAGAACTGACGCGCACGCGGCCCGCCTTGAATCCACAGATTGCCAAACTTGCGATTGCGTTCGATCAGGTAATTGCCGCTGTCAAACCACTGTGTAATCTCAAGCGGATCAGTACCCCGCTGGTAAGGCATGTCATCGACAGGACCCTTGGGATACATATCCAAAAGCATCGCGCCAAAGGATTTGATGGACGAGGCATCCAACCAATCAGTCAACGCACGCAAGGGGCGCGTATCACAGAACGGATAAATCAGCAGCTCATCCGGATCGACCGTCAGACACCAATGCCCGTGCGCATATTTGCGCATCAGCCAATTCAGCCAATCAACACCAAAGCGGGCGCGTTTGTAGCTGCCTTTTGCGCGAAACAGGGTCACGTCTGGCTGGTCTTTCAGAAAAGCAGGCCCGCCATCCGTACTTTCGTTATCGACCATAATGAAATGGGTGACGCCAAGATTGCGGTAGTATGCGATGAAATGCGGCAGGCGCGGGTCTTCGTTGCGGAAGGTGGAAAATAGCAGAATATCCTTGGGCTTAATGTTCCCGGTGCGGTTCACCACAGGCATCAACTGGCGACGTTTGCGAAACGCACGAATGCGCCAGCGCTTACGCTGCAACCGAAGCCCGTATGACCGGATAAACTTCAAAAATGCCCCTTCCCAACGCCAATCAGCCCGTGGCTATCATGTCATGGTAAAGACAATCTTGAAATGCGCCTCCCAAGTTGGGGGCACAAATTCCACCTTCACCTGTGACCGATCTGCGCCTGCAAGCTTCTTGATCTGCTTTTCCCACTGATAAACGTCTGCCGGGTCCGCGTAAATGGCATTGTTTCCAAGGGTTTCCCTAAGGACAGGTAGGTCAGAACAGATCGCAGGGGTCCCCAAGGCGCAGGCCTCAAGCGGGGGCAGGCCAAAGCCCTCGGCGAAGGTTGGAAAAAGCAGAGCTTGGGCACCCTGCAACAGCCCCGCCAATTCCGCATCCGACAGGCCCGCAATTTCGCTGACATTTGCAGGCTTGGCATCAAGTGCCGCAAAGATCGCATCATTATTCCACCCACGATTGCCGCAGATGAATAGATGCGGGGCGTCAGGGCCAAGACGGTCCCAGACATCCAATAGTAAGCCATGGTTCTTGCGCGGCTCAATCGTGCCGACAGTGACAAAATACGGGCGCTTCTGCGGGCTATGAGCGGGTACTGGCGCATCAACGCCCAAATGGGCGACCACAATGTCCGGCACACGGCCCAACCGCTTCATATGACCGATCACATCCTGACGCGCCGCATCCGAAATACAGATCACACGATCTGCAAAGCGCGACACGCGGGACAGTTTAGCCTCGAAGGTGTCGATCGTACCGGGGCGTTGGTACTGCGGGAAATCAAGTGGGATCGTATCATGGATAAGAACAGATATCCGGGCCTGCGGCATGGATTGTAACGTGGACAGCATGCGCGTGGTCAAGTTGCTGTGCCCCACATTCAGATAGGCAAAGCCCCCCGGCATCGCCTTGTCTAGCATCTGCTTCAAACGCGTCCGCGTACAGCGCTGCGCGGAAAGTTGGCGGACAAGGGTCTGACCAAGCTTGGCGCTGTCATCAAGGCGATGGTTCACGCGCGACACAAAATCAGGCGCAGGCCAATCCTGCGCCGCAATGCGCGTCAGCAAGGTTTGCATGCCAGCACGGTCCAGCAAAACATAGCCCAGCGCGGTACGCGCCAAGGCAAACGCGGGAACGGGATCAGCGGCGATTGCACGCAGATAGGCGTGCTCGACCCGGTCAACACCGGTGAAGACACGCCCGATGCGACGGGTCAGTCGGGTGATATCAAGCAGTCTGGCAGGCGGAAGGAACGTGCCTTCAGCCAAAGATTACTGCGCCGCGTTACGCATTGAAGACATCTGATGCAGGAAATCTGCAAAATCATCTTTCAGGTCGGGGTGGGCCAAAGCAAAGGCAACTGTCGCCTCAAGATAGCCAGACTTTGATCCGCAATCATAACGCTGGCCGTCAAAGCGATAACCAAAGACATCGCGACCTTCGGTGATCTCACGGGCAATCGCATCGGTCAGCTGGATTTCACCGCCCGCACCTTTGCCGATCTTGGCCATATTCTGCAGAACTTTCGGGGTCAGAATATAGCGGCCAATGACAGCAAGGTTTGACGGAGCTGTACCCACAGAAGGCTTTTCAACCATACCTTTCGCGCTGACAACGCGGCCATTCTCGGTTTTGATATCAAGCACACCGTAGGAAGACGTCTTTTCCGGCGCGACCTCCATCGTGGCAACCATACAGCCGCCTGTTTCTTCATAGGCTTCAACCATCTGCTGGAGGCAGGATTTTTCAGCGGCAATGACATCATCAGGCAAGATAACGGCAAAAGGTTCATCGCCAATCAGACGGCTGGCGCAGGACACAGCATGGCCAAGACCCATCGCTTTGTGCTGGCGAATATAGGCGATGGCACCGCTATCCATGTTAGTATGCTGCAGCACCTTTAACAAATCATCCTTGCCCGCTTCACGCAGAGTGTTTTCCAAATCCGGGGCGTGATCAAAGTAGTCCTCAAGCGCGGATTTCCCGCGCGAGGTGACGAAGATAAAGTCTTCAATACCCGCCGCGCGCGCCTCATCGATCGCATATTGGATCAAAGGACGATCAACCAATGTCATGATCTCTTTTGGGACAGACTTTGTTGCAGGCAGGAACCGGGTTCCCATACCAGCGACCGGAAAGATTGCTTTGGTGACTTTTCTTTTCATAACTTCTGCCTTCTTGCGCAAACGCGCTTTATTCTATCTTTACGGATGACGTTCACGTTAACTAACAGCTTTTGCCCCACCAAGTAGGGGAAACCTGACGCATATGGTCCCGTATTACTTTCATCTACCTACATTACGAATGTTCGAATTCCGGGCAACTTCATGGCGAATTCGAGACTTTGACGTCCAGAATTGGACCAGTGGACCATGACGAACCGACCTACCAAACTGTCCACCGCGCTGCACCCAATACCCCGCTGAATCAAAGTACGAATTATGATATAAACTACTGAATGAAAACAATAAAATAGATACTCTGCGCCCTTCCGCGACAAGTGCATTGGCCTGTGCATAGATGCGTTTTTTCTGCCAAAATCGCCCCGAAAGAACGGCTGTGGGTTTATCTCCAAATTCTGGAACAATCCACAAGAAATCTGGTGGATTGTTGAAATTCGGTCGCGCCACTTCAACAGAATCATCGGCTTTCCAACCTTCTTCAAAGGTCTTCAGGATGCGCTGCACATCCCCCGGCATAAGGGTGCCATCACGCATATGGCGCAGCAGGCGATTGCGTTGCGCATTGCGTTCAGCCCTAAAAATCCGCCCCAAATCAGCCTTTGGATCATATTTGCGCACAAAGGCCTTCAACGACCGCCCAATCGCAGACAGATCGCGGGGCACACGCGTATCAGTCCGGCGCGCACTTGCCGCAAAGCCGTGATGCACCTGCGCATTGGGCACAATCGCGACCTTGGCGCGCGTGGCCGCTAGGCGCATATTGACATCCGTCTCATCAAGATAAAACGCAAAGGCCGGATCAAACCCGCCAAGCGCGACCAACCGGACGCGACGGAACGCCATATTCGTACCTTCTGTCTTGATCGCACGTCCCGGTTCGCCTGTCAGAATGGTTGGCTTTTCTGGATCAACCTCCATCGCCACCGCCGACCCATCAGGAAAGGCCATGCGCGCCTTCCATTGAAACGAAATCCCATTGCGCCCAAGCACAAACCCACCCGACGCAGCGATATCAAGGGCCGCAAAGGGCGCGCACAGATAGGTAAGCCACGTCGGCTCCGGCACCGCATCATCATCAATGAAAGCGACAATTTCGCCCGCCGCATGGGCCAACCCCAGATTGCGCGCAACCGAGATATTAGGAACGTCGCAGGGCACCGCTTTCATAAAGTCGGGTACAACAGCAAGCCCGGCCTCATCGGCAACGACGACCACCTCAAATGCAGGATAATCAAGCTGCGCAATCCCAGTAAGGCACCGCCGCAAGGCCTCTGGCCTTTCACGGCTAACGACGATCACAGAGACCGTCGGCTTACTCACGCCACGCCCATCTCGGCGAGCATCGCTTCAATGCGGGGAACGTCTTCGGGGTTGTTCAATTCCCAGAACTGGCGGCCCTTGGCGTCAACCTCGACACAGAGAACATGTGCGCCGCGTTCGAGAAAGCGCAACTGCTCCAACCCCTCAAGCGTCTCCAAAGGCCCCATATCCCAAGCCGGATAGGCCTCAAGGGCATCGGGCCGATACGCATAGACACCGACATGATGAAAAACGGGGGTGTCTGCTTCATCAGCAAACTCTTTTCCAGTGTAGGGGATAACCTCTTTCGAGAAATAAAGCGCGTTGTGATTGGTGCCAAACACAGCCGTGGTCCCGCCGACGCGCCCAGCGCGGCGATCCTCAAGAAAGCCGCGCAATGCACGGCCTTCGGTTTTAAGGACAGGGGTCGCAACCTCGGCCTTTGACGCAGTGCGCAACCCGGCGACAAGATCTTCGATGAACCAAGCGGGGGTCAAAGGGGCGTCGCCTTGCAGATTGACAACAATGTCAAAGCCGCCACCAAGGGTTTGATGCGCTTCGGCACAACGCTCAGTCCCATTCTGGCAAGCCTCAGAGGTCATCACAACCTCCGCGCCAAATCCTTCAGCATGTTCCTTGATGCGCGCATCATCGGTAGCTACAACCACGCGATCCACACCCTTCACCGAAACCGCCGCATCCCATGACCGGCGGATCAATGACTTCTTCTCGCCCGTCGCTCCCGTCAGTTCCACCAATGGCTTGCCCGGATACCGGGTCGACGCATAGCGGGCGGGGATAACGATGAGGACCGACATCAGGGCAGCTTCAGCTCAACACCGGGGGCATAGGCGATGAAGAACGGGTTTTCAAAAATGTTCTTACCATAAGTCAGCGGCGTATGATCATCAAAGCGAACCACAGCACCACCGGCCCCATTCAGAACAGCATGACCCGCAGCCGTATCCCATTCCATCGTGCGACCAACGCGGGGATAAATATCCGCTTCGCCTGTGGCGATGAGACAGAACTTTAAGGAAGAACCGGCAGACTTCATGTCCGCAACATCGTACTTGCCGATGTAGGCATCGGTCGCCTCATCCCGGTGGGACTTGGAAGCAACAACCAAAAGGGCGGAATTATCAGGGTTAGAGACCGAGATCGGCGCAGTCGTACCGACCTTAGCCTTCGCAAAGGGACCCTGCTCTTCGACCGATTTGCCATCGGCATCGGTGTAGAACAAGCGACCCTTGGCCGGGGCATAAACAACGCCGCGCACAGGGGCACCGTCAACGACATATGCAATGTTCACCGTAAAATCACCACGACGCTTGATGAATTCCTTCGTGCCATCCAGTGGATCAACGATCAGAAAGGTGCTGGCGGTTTCACCGTGTGAGTCAGCCTGTTCTTCGGTGACCAAAGCCACATCCGGGAACGCCGCGCGCAAACCTGCACTGATAATCGCGTCGGCGGCTTCATCGGCAATCGTGACAGGGCTGTCATCGCTTTTCAGCTGAACCTCAAAATCGGGACCATCATAGATTTCCATGATCTTGTCGCCCGCTTCCAGCGCCAATTTGCGCATCACCGTGGTCAGCTTTTGAAACTCCATGTCACATTCTTTCATAACGTCCACGCCGCCCACACGCATATGATTGAAACAAGAGGGCGAGGCTCTTATGGTGTGATGTAAAGCGAACAGCAATAGTTTCGTCGTAAAGACGATCCAATCGGGTCAGGCAGGATAGATATGTTCCAGGCAAATGTGCGGCACAGCAGGGCGCGTGGCTTTTTCGCCATGTCAGAACTGATTTATCATTCCATCGTACGCGAAGTGCGCAAAACGCACCGCAATGCGTTTGTTGGGCTATTGATGAACATGACGCAGACTATCGTCTTCGTCGGGGCGTTCTATGCGATGTTCGCACTGCTTGGGATGCGCGGGAACGCAATCCGGGGGGATTTCCTGCTGTATATCATGTCCGGGATCTTCCTGTTCATGACGCATACCAAAGGCATGGCGGCCATCGTCAAATCCGAAGGGCCGGCATCGCCCATGATGCAGCACGCACCGATGACAACCTTCATCTCGATCACAGCCTCGGCGCTGTCATCGCTTTATCTGCAACTGCTGTCTTTGCTGACGGTGCTGTTTATTTACCACGTTCTGATAACACCCGTGGTAATTGATAACCCTGTCGGTGCGATGGGTATGCTGCTTGCGGCATGGTTTTCGGGGTGTGCCGTGGGGATGGTGTTCCTTGCGCTCAAACCATGGGCACCTGATATCGTGACGGTGGCGACAAACATCTACGCACGGGTCAATATGATCGCATCGGGTAAAATGTTCGTCGCAAACTCACTCCCCTCATCCATGCTGGTCCTGTTTGATTGGAACCCGCTGTTCCACACAATCGACCAAGCACGGGGATACATCTTCCTGCACTATAACCCACACTTCAGCTCAAGCTGGTATCCGATCTATGTCGGGATCGGGTTGTTGATGATCGGAATGATGGGCGAATTTTATACACGGAAGAACGCTTCGCTGTCTTGGAGCGCGGGAAGATAAGGGAAGACTCCATTTTTTGAGTCATTTCCTCACCCTCTAGCGCTTGCAGCCCCCATACCCGGCACCTATATACCGTTCGATCACGGGCCCAACGGCCTAACCACTAATCTGGCGCGGGTGCCGAAATGGGTTCGCGTCGCTCAAACCGCTTAAATCATGAGGGATTTGAAAATGGCTAAAGTCATCGGTATCGACCTTGGTACGACGAACTCCTGCGTTGCCATCATGGATGGCTCTAAACCGCGGGTTATCGAAAACGCAGAAGGCGCGCGGACAACACCGTCTATTGTCGCTTTCACAGACGACGAGCGCCTTGTAGGTCAGCCGGCGAAGCGTCAGGCCGTCACCAACCCAGAAAACACCATCTTTGCAGTCAAGCGCCTGATCGGACGTCGGTATGACGACAAGCATCTGGCCAAAGACAAAAAGAATATGCCTTTCGCAGTTGTCGACGGCGGCAATGGAGATGCATGGGTTGAATCCAAAGGTGAGAAATATTCGCCCTCCCAGATTTCTGCTTTCATCCTTGGTAAGATGAAAGAAACAGCCGAGTCATATCTTGGCGAAGAAGTGACCCAAGCGGTCATCACAGTCCCTGCCTACTTCAACGATGCCCAGCGTCAGGCGACGAAAGACGCCGGTAAGATCGCGGGCCTCGAAGTTCTGCGCATCATTAACGAGCCGACGGCGGCGGCGCTTGCTTATGGCCTCGACAAAAAAGAAACACGCACCATCGCGGTCTATGACCTTGGTGGCGGTACGTTCGATGTGACCATCCTTGAAATTGATGATGGCCTGTTCGAAGTGAAATCCACCAACGGGGATACGTTCCTTGGCGGGGAAGACTTTGACATGCGCATCGTTGACTACCTTGCCGGTGAGTTCAAGAAAGAGAACAACGTCGATCTGACCAAAGACAAGATGGCGTTGCAGCGTTTGAAAGAAGCGGCTGAAAAGGCAAAGATCGAACTGTCTTCGTCTTCATCCACCGAGATCAACCAGCCCTTCATCTCAATGGGGGCCAACGGCGCGCCATTGCACATGGTGATGAAGCTGACACGGGCCAAGCTGGAAAGCCTTGTATCCGACCTGATCAAAGCCTCGATGAAGCCATGCCAAGCGGCGATCAAAGACGCAGGCCTGTCCACATCTGACATTGACGAAGTCGTCCTTGTTGGTGGTATGACCCGCATGCCGCGCGTCCAGGAAGAAGTTGAAAAGTTCTTCGGCAAGAAGCCACATCAGGGCGTGAACCCGGATGAGGTGGTTGCGATGGGTGCCGCCATTCAGGCCGGTGTTCTGCAAGGCGACGTCAAGGACGTGGTCCTGCTCGACGTGACCCCGCTCAGCCTTGGCATCGAAACGCTCGGCGGCGTCTTTACGCGCCTGATCGACCGCAACACCACGATCCCGACGAAGAAAGCGCAGACATACTCGACCG
>CAYPVL010000006.1:6031-15275 GCA_964414165.1 uncultured Cognatiyoonia sp. | reverse complement strand
CGCGGTTACGATCCGGGTGTTCCAGGGTGAACGCGAAATGGCCGCCGACAACAAAATGTTGGGCCAGTTCAACTTGGAAGAAATCCCACCTGCACCACGCGGGCTGCCCCAGATCGAGGTGACATTCGACATCGACGCCAACGGCATCGTGTCCGTGTCAGCCAAAGACAAGGGTACCGGCAAGGAACAGGCGATCACCATTCAGGCCTCTGGCGGGTTGTCCGATGAAGACATCGAAAAGATGGTTCAGGACGCCGAAGAGAATGCAGAAGCCGATAAAGAACGCCGCGAGCTGATCGAGACGAAAAACCAGGCCGAAGGCCTTATCCATTCGACCGAAAAGTCGCTGGAAGAGCATTCGGATAAGGTCGACCCAACAACTGTTGAGGCGATTGAACTGGCCATCGCAGCACTGAAGGACGATCTGGAAAAAGAAGACGTCACAGCCGACAAGCTGAAAGCCGGGGTCCAGAACGTGACCGAAGCGGCGATGAAGCTGGGTGAAGCCATCTACAAGGCGTCACAAGATGCCGAAGACGGTGGCGAAGCCCCGGATGAGGCATCGGCTGCAGACGATGATATCGTCGATGCCGACTTCGAAGACCTTGGTGATGAAAAGCGGGACTAAGGTTCCGAACTGAACAAATAAGACCGGCCCCAAAAACCGGGCCGGTCTTTTCAGTTTCTCCTGAGGGGAAAAGACGACATGGCAAAACGCGATTATTACGAAACGCTTGGGGTCGCCAAAGGCGCAGATGCGGCTGCGATCAAGAAAGCCTATCGCCAAAAGGCGAAAGAACTTCACCCCGACCGGAACGCGGATAACCCCAAAGCCGAAGCACAATTCAAAGAGGCGAATGAAGCCTATGAAGTGCTGAAAGACGCTGACAAGAAGGCGGCTTATGACCGTTACGGCCATGCGGCCTTTGAAGGCGGTATGGGCGGCGGCGGTCAGCGTGGCGGACCCGGTCAGGGCGACTTTGCGTCTGCCTTCTCGGACGTGTTTGATGATCTGTTCGGCGATATGATGGGTGGCCGTCGCGGTGGCGGCGGGCAGCGCGCACAACGCGGCAATGACCTGCGTTATAATCTTCGGATCAATCTCGAAGATGCCTTCGCGGGCATGTCCAAAACCATCAACGTCCCCACTGCCGTCGGCTGTAACAGCTGCAAAGGCACCGGCGCTGAAGGCGGGTCAGAACCGCAAACATGCCCGACCTGTTCGGGCATGGGCAAAGTGCGCGCGCAGCAAGGTTTCTTCACCGTCGAACGCACCTGCCCGACCTGTAACGGTATGGGCCAGACGATCAAGAACCCCTGCAACACCTGCCATGGGCACGGACGCGTCGAGAAAGAGAAATCGCTTTCCGTCAATATTCCCGCCGGTGTCGAAACCGGCACGCGCATCCGCCTTGCCGGCGAAGGCGAAGCAGGCATGCGCGGCGGACCAACCGGCGACCTTTATATCTTCATCGAAGTAAACGACCACGCGCTATTTGAACGGGAAAGCACGAACTTGTTTTGCCGGGTGCCCGTCAGTATCGCAGCGGCCGCATTGGGTGGCGAAATCGAAGTGCCGACGATTGATGGCGGGCGGTCGCGCGTGAAGATTCCCGAAGGATCACAAACGGGTCGGCAGATGCGCCTGCGTGGCAAGGGCATGCCCGCGCTGCGCGGCGGCGGCGCTGGGGATATGTTCATCGAATTACAGGTAGAGACCCCTGTGAATCTGACCGCACGGCAGAAAGAAATCCTGAAAGAGTTCGACCAGATCAAAGCGGACAACAACCCGCAAGGGTCCAGCTTTTTCTCAAGCGTCAAAAGCTTTTGGGATTCGATGAAAGGCTAGAAGACAAATTTGCTTCAAGAATTTGGCGCCAGACTTTCCACGAAAGTTTGGCGCATTAACCACACACTAACCACTGAACATCCACAATCGGCGTATGACCCATTTCGCCGAAGCCTCTACCCTTTTTAACCACGACGAAGCCCCGCTTCCCGTTGGTAAGGCGCCCTCCTACATCAAAGACCATCGCAGCCGTCTGCGCGAACGGTTCCTGACCGGCGGCGCGGAAGCCGTGCCAGAATATGAATTGCTGGAACTGATCCTGTTCCGGGCGATCCCCCGGCAAGACGTCAAACCACTGGCACGGGCGTTGATTGATCACTTCGGCGACTTCAACCGCGTGCTTGCCGCCCCGCTTAGTGCGCTGCGCAAGGTAAAAGGGGTCGGCGATGCGGTCGCGCTAGAGCTCAAGATTGTTGAAGCCACGGCACACCGCCTTGCCCGCTCCAAGGTGATGCAGCGACACGTCATATCTTCATGGCAGGCGCTGCTTGATTACTGTCACACGGTCATGGCGCACCGGGATACCGAACAATTCCGGGTGCTGTTTCTGGACACCAAGAACGTCCTGATCGCGGATGAGGAACAGGCCAAAGGCACAGTCGATCACGTCCCGGTCTACCCGCGCGAGGTGGTGAAACGCGCATTGGAACTGAACGCAGCCAGTATTCTTCTTGTTCACAACCACCCATCGGGCGATCCAACCCCGTCGCAATCAGACATCGACATGACCGTGCAAATCACCAATGCCGCCAATGCGCTGGCAATCACGGTGCATGATCACCTGATCATCGGCAAAAACACCGAACTTAGTTTTCGGGCCGAAGGGCTGCTTTAATCCACCCACAATTCAACACGTCGATTCAGCTTGCGGCCCCATGTGGTGTCATCACAGCCCATCGGCAAGGCCTCTCCAAACGCGTCAACTGATACAGTCACAGCCTCAGGGATACCATTCAACGCAGCACCCAAGGCGCGTTCGACCGCGCGGGCGCGTTCAAGCGACAAGCGCTTATTCGAAGCAGCATCCCCGCGCCCATCGCTAAACCCAATCAAGGTCAGCGCGCGCCCGTCATAGCGCCCTGCGCGAATGCCTTGCGCCAAATCCCCAAGACCCGACCGCGACAAAGCATCAAGCCTTGATGACCCGGCTTCAAACCGAAACGTCGTTGACAGGCGGGTGCGGAGCTTCATGACGCTGACCATGCGCTGCAATTCATCCAAGGTCACGCCATCGCCTGCCAAAGCGATCGCATTGGCAAAGCGTTGTCCTTGCTGGCTAAGCGCAATTGGAACAGCGGCAGGATCAACAAAACCACTGCGACGCACAACCAACTGCGCCTCTGGCGTGCGCAGCCATGCCAGAAAATCGCGCATTATCGGGGCTTGGCGACGCTGCGGCATGTAAAGAAACAAAGGGGTGGTCAGCGGATAATCCTCGGCTTTCAAGCTTTCGGCCATGGGCAACAACCGATAACCACACGTATCAGACAAGGCCAGTTGCTGCCCAAAAGCGGCACGGGTCCAAGGAACAAGACCAATCGCGCCGGGGTCCGTCACGACGGCTTCAATCAAGTTATCAAACGTAGGGTGGGAAACCACTTCGGGGTCCAAACCTTGCTGGCGCGCGTTGACCACTTGGTCAACAAACCCTTGGGTCAGCCCTGCGCCTGCATCAAGAAAATGCGCCGAAACGGGGCCTGCAATCGCGCCAACTTCGGCCCAATCCTTGATCTCACCGCTGTAAATCTGGGATAAGTCGCGCATTGAAATTGCGTCCAAATCACGGCCCGGCGCAACAATCGGGACCAGCGCATCCAAAGCGACGATGCGGCTTTGACGCCCGTCATCCAAGCGGCCCAAGCCCACGTCATTCACGATCTGCACCTCTGCCGGGCGCACTTCGCGCACCGACATGACTGCATCCGCCTCATAGGCAACAAGATCAGCAAAGCCTTCGTCAGTCGATGTACTGCGCAGGCTGAAAACAGTGACCGGGGCGTCGTCGTCCAAAAAGGTCAGCGTCGCATGGGTGCTGTCCACCTGTTCAAAGGCGACGCGATAGCCGGAACTGCGCCCAAACCCTTCGATCAGTCCGGGCAGCAGCACATCGGCCATGCGGGACGCGCCCGAAAACCGGAAGGTCGGCACGTAAGCATCCGGGTCAGGGCAATCCACACCGACGCATGTCATATCGCCATAACGTACAGTCAGCGGGCCATAAGCACTTTCGATCTGAAGATACGTGCCATCATAAGCAATAAAGCGCCCCGTCAAGGTCAGCCCGCCATTGGCAGAGGTCACGGCGATATCTTCGGCCCAAGCCACAGGCGCACACAGCAAAAATGCGGCACCAAGGGCCGCACGTTTGGTCGTTTTCAAAAAGGTCCGCGAGAATCGCCAAATCATCTTGAGGCGAGTGTCAGGTCCTCAAACATGTTTTTCAACACCAGAAATTCACCAACTTGTTCGCAGTCGGGCATCTGTAACGACATAGGCCGCGCAGCAGGGGGTTGGTTTGGATGCACCTGAATGCTTTGGGCTGCAATCGTGCGACCACAATTATTATGGGTCACTTTGGCATGCACGCTAAGATCAACCTCATGATGGGCCTTGAAAGATGGGTAAGAAAACACCTCAACCATCAAAGGGGCGACGCTTTGGGGATTCCCAAGGCGCGTCAGAAAGCCAGTGTCAGCATCAAAGGACCCCATTGAGGCCTGCCAGATGTGACCTTCTTCACCCTCGGAAGCGCCTTGCGAAAGGGCGTGAAGCTGCAGCAGATCGGCACTGCGCCACTGCAATACCGCCCGGTCATAAAGGCGCAAATCCTGCACGCCCGTGATCGCGACAACGCCAGCGGTGTTTTCGACCGTGGCGACAAAATAGGCTTCTTTGGATAGGGCGGGAACCTGAACAGCCAGCTTGCCAGCATCATCAGTCATTTCATTGAACTTCATACCCTGGTGCTGAAGCGTGACCAAAGTATCGGGATGGCACGGGGCAGACAGAAACAAATCCACCGTAGCGGCAACGCTTGGTGTCGCTTCAAAATGAATGGCGCATCCAGCGGCGGCACCGTCTTCATCGGCAGGGACATGCATGTTTGGAACAAGGGTATCGCCCGCGTCAGATGTGCCAAGTGATTGGGCCACGCCGTTCGCAGTGACAGGTTGAGCGGGTCCATCGATCGCGTCAGGTTTGTCATTCACACCCAGCCGAGAAGCAAGCGCATCACCGTTCTGCATGACAAAACCAATGCCCAAAGCAACCGCAAAGGTTCCAAAGATCGTCGCATAACGCCGCGTTTGTGAGCCGTGCATAGCCTATCCATCCCAAGTCGTAACCTGACAAAGATGCGCTTTTGCTGTGGCGCTAGGACGACGGACTCAAGTTATTAACAAGACGTTAATGTGGCGGAAGTTAGACAAGCTTGCCGTGGCAGTGCTTAAATTTCTTACCAGACCCACACGGACAGGCATCGTTTCGACCCGGTGAACCCCATGTTGACGGATCATCCTCAACAAAGCCTTCACGCGGCGTTGACCCAGCACCTGTGGCATCAGATGTAGCCCGTGCTTTGGCGTCTTCTGTGGTCGATGCGGCCTGCTGTTGCTGGGCACGCATCTGGGCAACAAGCTGCGCTTGCTCTTCGGGACTCATCGGGCGGATCTGACCCAGCTTTTGGGTGACATCCGTGCGCAGCGTGTCCAGCAAACGCTCAAACAATTGGAAACCTTCGGTCTTATATTCATTCAGCGGATCACGCTGGGCATAACCACGGAAACCAACGACAGACCGCAAATGTTCAAGCGTGATCAGATGTTCGCGCCACTTGCCATCAATCGTCTGCAGCAGGATTTGTTTTTCAACACTGCGCATGGTTTCGGGCGTAAAGGCTACGGTCTTTTCGTCCATCTGCTTGGTCGCGGCTTCTTCTAGGCGCTCAATGATAGCCTCATTATCAACGCCTTCTTCCTCGGCCCATTTCATAACCGGGACATCAATACCAAGTTGGGCAATGACGGCGGCATAAAGACCTTCGGTGTCCCACTGATCCGCATAGGAATTTGGTGGCATATATTCAGTCACCAAATCTTCGATCACCTGCGCACGCATATCGCCCGTAATCTCGGACACATCGGCAGCTTCCATGATTTCACGGCGCTGGCTGAAGATCACCTTGCGCTGCTCGTTCATGACATCATCAAACTTCAGTAGCTGTTTGCGGATATCAAAGTTGCGGCCTTCAACTTTGGCTTGGGCACGCTCAAGCGATTTGTTGACCCACGGGTGAATAATCGCCTCGCCTTCTTTCATGCCAAGGGAGGACAGGACCTTATCCAACCGTTCAGACCCGAAAATACGCAT
This sequence comes from uncultured Cognatiyoonia sp., assembly GCA_964414165.1. Taxonomy (GTDB): domain Bacteria; phylum Pseudomonadota; class Alphaproteobacteria; order Rhodobacterales; family Rhodobacteraceae; genus Cognatiyoonia. The sequence goes on along the minus strand of CAYPVL010000006.1, from coordinate 9,058 downwards.
CAGATCGTCTTCCAATGACAGGAAGAACGAAGATCGGCCCGGATCACCCTGACGGCCAGAACGACCGCGCAGCTGGTTATCAATGCGGCGGCTTTCGTGGCGTTCGGTGGCCAGAACATACAGGCCCCCGGCGTCTTTCACCTTCTGCTCTTCAGCAGCGTGCGTGGCTTCAACTTCGGCCCGGATCACCTCGGGATCGCCATCGGGATTGGCGGCCAAAGCCTCTAGAATCTGCAGCTCGATATTACCACCCAGCTTAATGTCGGTCCCGCGACCAGCCATATTGGTCGCGATAGTCACAGCGCCCAGTTTCCCGGCATTCCCGATGATCTGGGCTTCTTTTTCATGCTCACGGGCGTTCAGGACGTTATGGGCGATGCCCGCATCGGTCAGCAACTTGGACAGATAGTCAGATTTTTCAATGGACGTGGTGCCCACCAAAGTCGGCTGACCCTTTGCATTGGCCTTCTTGATCTGCTCAAGCACACCATCGAATTTCTCTTTCGCGGTGCGATACACCTGATCATTCTCATCTTCACGGGCGATAGGGCGGTTAGTCGGAATTTCGACCACACCAAGGCCATAGATTTCCTGAAATTCCTCGGCCTCGGTCAGGGCGGTGCCGGTCATACCCGATAGCTTGTCATAAAGACGGAAGTAGTTCTGGAAAGTGACCGAAGCGAGGGTCACGTTTTCCGGCTTAATGTCAGTGCCTTCCTTGGCCTCAATCGCCTGATGCAGGCCGTCTGACAAGCGACGACCTACCATCATACGACCCGTGAATTCGTCAATCAGAACAACTTCGCCGTCGCGGACGATATAGTCTTTGTCCTTCGTGAACAGCTTATGGGCACGCAGGCCTTGGCTCACGTGGTGAACAAGCGTGGCACTTTCAGGGTCATACAAAGTCTGCCCATCAGGCAGCAAACCCATCCCGGCAAGTTCCTGTTCAAGGAAATCATTGCCCTCATCCGTAAAGGTCGCCTGACGGGTCTTTTCGTCAAGCGTAAAGTGTTCTTCCTGAATATTGGGGATGATCGTGTCGATCTGGCGATACATCTCGGATCGGTCCTGCGCGGGGCCGGAAATGATCAAGGGGGTGCGGGCCTCATCAATCAGGATCGAATCGACCTCGTCCACAATCGCGAAGTGATGATCGCGCTGATACATCTGGGACAGTTCAGCCTTCATGTTGTCGCGCAAGTAATCAAAGCCAAGTTCGTTATTGGTGGCATAGGTCACATCGCAGGCGTAGGCCGCCTTCTTTTCATCATCGGGTTGCTGTGGGACGACCACGCCGGTGGTCAAACCCAAAGCGCCATAAACCTTGCTCATCCATTCGGCATCACGACGGGCGAGGTAATCATTCACGGTGACGATATGCACGCCCTTGCCAGTCAGGGCGTTCAGATAGGCGGGGAAAGTCGCAACAAGGGTTTTCCCCTCGCCTGTTTTCATCTCGGAAATGTTGCCTTGGTGCAGGAAAATGCCACCGATCAACTGTGTGTCAAAAGCACGCAAGCCCAGCGCGCGCTTTGCAGCCTCGCGGCAGTTGGCAAAGGCTTCGGGCAGAATTGCATCAAGATCTTCACCACCCATGACACGCTGGGCCAGGCTTTCCGTCTTTTCCTTGATCTGATCATCGGTCTGTGCGGCGAATTCGTCTTCAAGCGCGTTGATCTGCGCGACGATCTTGCGCACGGACTTAACCTTGCGATCATTCGCAGTGCCAAAGACCTTTTTTGTAATCGTACCAAGACCAAGCATATTCTCTCCGCGCAGCGCATTCGCGCCAATCTAACAGCTAATTGAGAGGAGGTTGCTTGTGGGCATCCAATCAGACGCATAAACAGGGCCAAAGCCAGCCCCCTCATGGGACATCATTCGCATGTAAGGGGCCTTATATACAGTGTCAACGTCGCGCCCTGTCGCGACCTATCAAGGGATCGATTTATGTTGAAACATGCCACACTTTGGGCCTCGACCGCCTGCCTTTTGACAATCGGGGCACAGGTGGCCGCGCAAGACGCCAATACCGTGGTGGCGACAGTCGGCGATACTGAAATCACTTTGGGCGAAATGATCATCACGCGGGCACAATTGCCCCAGCAGTATGAACAGTTTCCGCCAGAGGTACTGTTCGAGGGGATTCTTGACCAATTGATCCAACAGCAACTGCTTGCAGACGCCGCGGGCGAAGCGCCCCAGCGGGTCATCGCCGCGCTGAACAACGAACGCCGCTCACTCATGGCAGGTGAGGCGATCAACGCGCTGACAGAATCCGCCGTCACAGATGAGGCACTTCAGCAAGCCTATAACGCCCGCTTTGATGGGGCAGAGCCTAGTTCGGAATACAACGCCTCTCACTTGCTTGTCGCAACCGAGGAAGAGGCACTGGCCGCAAAGGCGCGCATCGACGGTGGCGAAGAATTTGCCGACGTGGCGCGCGAAGTCTCGACCGGTCCAACAGGGCCAAACGGCGGCAACCTTGGCTGGTTCGGCCCCGGTGCAATGGTCCCCGCATTCGAAGAAGCGGTCGTTGCGCTTGAAATCGGTGACATCTCTGACCCGGTCCAAACCCAATTCGGCTGGCACGTCGTGACGCTGAACGAAACGCGGTTGGAAGAACAGCCCGAACTGGACGCGCTGCGCAACGAACTCTCGGCTGAAATCCAAGAAGCTGCGATCACAGCCCGCCTTGAAGAACTGCGCGCTGCAACAACAATCGTTGAACCCGAAGACGGCGTATTTGACCCAGCCCTCCTGTCTGATCTCACGCTTCTGGACCCCGCTGAATGACCATTTCGCCCCTTGCACCTGCCAGCTTTCCTGACCTTCCGGTCATCAAAGGCGTGACGTTCGCATCCGCTGCGGCTGGCGTGAAATACAAGGGGCGCGACGACGTCATGCTTGCACTGCTTGATCCCGGCACCACAATCGCCGGGGTCTTCACCAAATCTGCCACACGCTCGGCCAATGTGCTGGACTGCCAAGCGAAACTTGCCAAGCCCAGCGAAGGGCCAGCCG
>CAYPVL010000006.1:0-6021 GCA_964414165.1 uncultured Cognatiyoonia sp. | reverse complement strand
ACTCCAACGCCTTCACCGGGGCCGCAGGCACCAAATCGGTCGAAGCGATCACCAAAGCCGTCGCCACCGCCACAGACGTGCCCGAAGACCGGGTCTTCACCGCCTCTACCGGCGTCATCGGACAACCCCTGCCGCACGACCGGATCACAGCCGTGATCGACGCGCTGGTCACCGATCAATCCGCCGATGCCATGAACGCCACTGCGCGCGCAATCATGACGACGGACACATTCCCGAAAGGGTCCACACAGACAGTCACCATCAACGGCACCCCGGTCAAAATCGCTGGAGTCGCCAAAGGCAGCGGCATGATCGCACCCGATATGGCGACGATGCTGGTCTATATCTTTACCGATGCGGTGATCAGCCAACCCGCATTGCAAGCGCTGATCTCTAAGCACAACGAAGCCACCTTCAACTGCATCACCGTCGACAGCGACACCTCGACCTCTGACAGCCTCATGATTGCTGCGACCGGCAGCTCTGGCGTTGACGTGACCGACAACGCAGACTTCGCAAAGGCGCTGCACAGCGTCATGCTCGATCTCGCGCATCAGGTGGTGCGCGATGGCGAAGGGGCGACTAAATTTATCAGCATCAAAGTCACTGGCGCAATGTCCGGTACTGAAGCGAAAACCATCGGCCTGTCCATCGCTAACTCCCCCCTCGTGAAAACAGCCATTGCAGGCGAAGACCCCAACTGGGGGCGGATCGTGATGGCGGTCGGGAAATCCGGGGCGACGGCAGACCGGGATAAGTTGAGCATCCACTTTGGCAACGTGCTTGTCGCCGCCAACGGCTGGGTATCGCCCGACTACACCGAGGAAGCCGGGGCAGCGCATATGAAAGGCGACAATATTGACATCAGCGTCGATATCGGGCTTGGGACCGGGGAAAGCACCGTCTGGACCTGCGATCTGACGCACGGATACATCACGATCAACGCTGACTACCGATCATGAAGACCATTCTGGTTTCAGCCGTCGCCCTCATCGACATCGACGGGCGTATTCTTCTGGCACAACGGCCCGAAGGAAAATCCATGGCGGGCTTGTGGGAATTTCCCGGCGGCAAGGTCGAACAGGGTGAAACGCCCGAGGTCGCATTGATCCGGGAACTGCAAGAGGAACTGGGGATCGACACATGGGCGTCCTGCCTCGCACCGCTGACATTCGCGAGCCACTCTTATGACGATTTCCACCTGCTTATGCCGCTGTTTGCCTGCCGCAAATGGGAAGGCACGCCGCAGGCGCGGGAAGGGCAAACGCTCAAATGGGTGCATGCGAAAGACCTGAAAAACTACCCCATGCCCGCCGCAGATGTGCCCCTGATTCCGATACTGCGCGACTGGCTATAGGTTTTTCGACGGCTGCACCCCATGACGATCCGCAAAGCATCAAAACAAGACGCCGCAAGCATCGCCAATATCCACCGGCGATCCCGCGAGGCAGCAATGCCATGGCTGCCCGACCTGCACACCCCCGCCGAGGACCTCTGGTTCTACGAAAACCTCGTCATCCCCGACCAAGACGTGCGCGTGCATGAAATCAACGGTGAAATCACAGGGTTCGTGGCAACCGCTGAGGGGTGGCTACACCATCTTTACGTAGACCCCGATCATTGGAAAAAAGGGATCGGTGCACTGCTTTTGCTTTCTGCACAAACCCACAACAAAATACTGCAACTTTGGGTTTTCCAACAAAACACACGCGCGATTGCCTTCTATGAAGCGTATGGATTTGCACAAATCGAATGTACGAATGGGGAGGCAAACGAAGAAAAGCTGCCCGACATCAAAATGAGCTGGCACATGTAGAAAAGGCCGCCCCTTTCGGAACGGCCCATTCGGTAGAAATTCAAACTGCTTCTTTTGAACCAATCAACGGCCCTTAAAGGTTCCGCTCGACCTCTTCACGTTCGAAGATTTCGATCACGTCATCGGGGCGGATATCGTCGTAGTTCTCAAACGCCATACCACATTCCTGACCAGACTGCACCTCAGGGACTTCGTCCTTAAAGCGCTTGAGCGTCTTCAAAGTACCCTCGTGGATAACGACGTTGTCACGTAGCAAACGCACACCAGCCGAACGACGGGCAACGCCTTCGGTCACGAGACAACCAGCAACCTTGCCAACGCCGGTGACCTTGAACACCTCTTTAATGTTAGCATAGCCAATGAAGGTTTCTTTAATCTCGGCAGACAACAGACCAGAGGCGGCGGCTTTCACGTCATCAACAAGGTCATAAATGACCGAATAGTACCGGATTTCCACGCCCTTCTGATTGGCCACATTTCGGGCCGTCGCATTGGCGCGGACGTTAAAGCCAAACACGGGCGCACCGGATGCTTCGGCCAAGCCGATATCGGTTTCAGTAATCGCACCCACACCAGAATGAAGCACACGGACGCGGACTTCGTCGTTGCCGATTTTCTCCATCGCCTGAACGATCGCCTCGGCAGAGCCCTGCACATCGGCCTTCACCAAGATTGGCAATTCGGACACGTCCTCATTCGCCTTGGCATTGGCCATCAGCTGTTCCAGCGTTGTCGCAGCACCGGCAGCGGCGCGCTTATCTTTGGCAGCCTTGGCGCGGTAATCGGCGATTTCACGGGCCTGCGCCTCGGTGTCGACGACGTTCAGCACGTCGCCAGCTTCGGGCGTGCCGTTCAGGCCAAGCACCTCGACAGGGACGGACGGACCGGCCTCTTTCACGCGATCACCCTTGTCATCGACCAGTGCGCGGACTTTCCCCCACTGCTCGCCCACAACAAAGATATCGCCTTGGCGCAAAGTACCGTTTTGCACCAGAACCGTGGCAACTGGGCCGCGGCCCACGTCCAACTGGGCTTCGATCACAGCACCGCCAGCGGCGCGATCAGGGTTGGCTTTCAGTTCAAGAATTTCCGCCTGCAAGGCAATCGCCTCAAGCAATTGATCAAGGCCTTGGCCTGTGATCGCAGAAACTTCCACATCTTGCACATCACCTGACATTTTTTCGACGATGACTTCATGCTGCAACAGATCGGTACGGACCTTGTCAGGGTTCGCACCCTCACGGTCGATCTTGTTGATCGCAACGATCATCGGCACTTCGGCGGCCTTAGCGTGGTTAATCGCCTCAATAGTCTGGGGCATGACCGCATCATCAGCAGCGACCACAAGGACAACAATATCTGTCACCTGCGCACCGCGCGAACGCATCGACGTAAAGGCGGCGTGGCCCGGTGTATCAAGGAAAGACAAAACCTGCCCGCCATCAGTTGTGACCTGATAAGCACCGATGTGCTGCGTGATGCCGCCAGCTTCGCCGGCAACAACACGGGCGTTACGGATCGCATCCAGAAGGGATGTTTTACCGTGATCAACGTGACCCATAATCGTGATGATCGGGGCACGGGATTTCAGGTCTTTCTCATCATCTTCAACAGCGTCAATCACCTGCTCAACATCAGCATCGGACACACGGACAACGGTGTGGCCAAATTCTTCGATGATCAGCTCAGCGGTATCAGCATCAATAGTCTGCGTCTGGGTGGCCATAATCCCGTTGGTCATCAAGGCCTTCACAACGTCAGACACGCGTTCGGACATGCGGTTGGCAAGTTCGCCAACGGTAATCGCTTCGGGCAGGGCCACGTCGCGGAACACCTTTTCGCGCTCGGCCGACACGCCCATTGCTTTGGCGCGGGCGCGTTCCTGCTTGCGCTTCATCGACGCCATAGACCGGTGACGGGCACCGCCACCACGCAACGCATCGTTCAAGGTCAGCTTGCCACCACGGCGACCATCATTGTCGCGGTTTGGCTTGGCTTTGGCTGCGCGCTCTTCCTCAGCACGCTGACGGTCTGTCTTGCGCGGCGATGCGCTTGGACGGGACACAGCAGCTTCGCCCGGAACATCTGCAGGGGATGGGGCGGCAGGGGCAGGCTTTGCTTTGGCGGCCGCTTTGCGGGCTTCCTCTTCGGCTTTGGCTTTCAGGGCCTCTTCGCGCTCTTTCTCTTCACGCTCTTTGGCCTCCTGATCGGCACGGCGTTGTTCACGCTCAGCGGCGCGGGCCTTTTCTTCGGCTTCGCGCTTGGCAGCATCTTCGGCCTCGCGGGCACGGGACGCCGCCAAAGCCTTCATGCGGCGTTCAAGTTCCACATCCGAAATACCGGCAGGACGCTTGGACGGATCACCACCCGCAGGGGCAGCACCGCCACCCGAAGGCTTCGCCGCTCCGGGCTTGGGAACGACGACGCGCTTGCGCTTCGTCTCGACCACAACATTCTTGGTGCGGCCGTGGCTAAAGCTTTGTTTCACATTGCTTGGACGAGACCCGCCAAGACCAAGTGTCTTCTTACCGTCGTTATCGCTCATTTAGCTTCTTTATCCTTCTCGGAGGCCGTATCGCCGCCGTCTATCTCTCGTAAGCCGCGTAGCTTCGTGGCTTCCTCTACAACACGATTGCCGAGTCCACCAGTCGAGAGCGCGCCATGTATCACACTTCCGCGCCCAAATGCCAAACCCAATTCAGCCGCCGTCAGGCAACCAAAGTATCGCGCCCCTTCCGGGGTCCATAATTTCGCCTTGCCACGCTCTGATCCATCAGAGGCCTGTAACAACACGCGGACACGCTCACCACCGGCAAGCCAGCCCTTCACCTTCTCAAAGCCGCAGACCGCACGGCCTGCTTTACGGGCCATCGCAATCAGATCAATAGTGCGACGGGCCAACTGGTCCTCGACCAAATCAGCAAGACCATCCGGCACCGTGACCGGCTGCTTGGCAGAGCGCGAGAATTGGCCTTTGCGCGCCTCTTCCAGCGTGGCCCGATCCGCGGTGACATACATCCCGCGGCCCGGCAGTTTGCCCAGAACATCAGGATAAACCTGATTATCCGGGCCAACAACGAATCGGATCAGACCAGCCTTGGGCTGGACCTCACCTGTGACAATGCACTTGCGCTCTGCCACGTCGTCAGTCGATTTCTTTTGGCCGCCCCGCGTCATCCGCGAATACTCCGAGGTCTGCGATCAGACCTCGGCCTCCTCGGCGGCTTCGGCGTCTTCTTCTTCGACGTCAGGTTCAAGATCGGCCGGATCAACCCAACCCAGCATCACACGGGCGGTCATGACCATATTCTGCGCCTCTTCAAGCGAGACGTCAAATGGCTCAAGCACACCATCGTCCTTTGTGCGTTCACCATCGGTGACAGTCCAGCCACCAGCCAGTTCCCAATCGGCACATGTGGCGAAGTCTTCAAGCGTCTTCACACCATCCTTACCAAGTGCTTCAAGCATCTGGGGTGTGAGGCCTTCAAAATCAATCAGGCTTTGTTCAACACCGGCAGCAAGGGCTGCTTCCATGGCTTCTTTGGCCTTGGCATCAAGGTAGTCCTTGGCACGGGCCTGCAATTCGGACGCAGTGTCATTATCGACACCTTCGATGACCAGCAGTTCCTCAACCTCAACATAGGCGACCTCTTCCAGGCTGGTAAAGCCTTCGGACACCAGCAACTGCGCAAAGAACTCGTCCAGATCAAGGGTGTCGATGAACAGCTTGGTACGCAGTTCGAATTCGGCCTGACGGCGCTTGGATTCTTCTTCCTCGGTGAGGATATCAATGTCCAATCCAGTCAGCTGAGACGCCAAACGGACGTTCTGACCACGGCGACCAATCGCCAGTGACAGCTGTTCTTCTGGAACGACAACTTCGATCTTGCCAGCTTCTTCATCCAGAACAACCTTGGACACCTCGGCAGGCTGAAGCGCGTTCACAAGGAAGGTCGGCATATCCTCATTCCATGGGATAATGTCGATTTTCTCGCCCTGAAGTTCATTGACCACAGCTTGGACACGGCTCCCGCGCATACCAACACAGGCACCAACAGGGTCGATGGAACCATCATAGGAGATCACAGCAATCTTCGCACGCGAACCGGGATCACGGGCAACGGCCTTGATCTCAATGATGCCTTCATAAATTTCCGGCACTTCCATCTTGAACAACTCGGCCATGAATTCCGGCGCTGTACGGG
>CAYPVL010000005.1:38611-61286 GCA_964414165.1 uncultured Cognatiyoonia sp. | reverse complement strand
TGGCTTGCGGTCAGTGCTGAGCGGAATGGCAATAAAGGCTTTTTGGTGACGTTCAGGCACGAAGATGGCCGAGAGAACACATGGACCCTTGAGAAGAGTGGTAAGTTCGTCACGCGCGCCGCGACCAAGGATTCAACAGCCGATATCGAAGCTGCCGAAGCGGCATCAGCTGCAGCCAAAGCCGCATCTGCCACCATAGACGAACCGTCAGATAAGCGGGACCCTATCGAACAAGCTGGCACCGCGCATTTGTCACGCAACAGGACCAAGAATTTCTACTCGGTCCGCGAACCGGGCGGTAAATGGGTGCTGGTTGCCCCGACGGAATCCTCGGCCTCAAAGCTAGAGACCAATGGTTGGCTTGCGGTCAGTGCTGAGCGGAATGGCAATAAAGGCTTTTTGGTGACGTTCAGGCACGAAGATGGCCGAGAGAACACATGGACCCTTGAGAAGAGTGGTAAGTTCGTCACGCGCGCCGCGACCAAGGATTCAACAGCCGATATCGAAGCTGCCGAAGCGGCATCAGCTGCAGCCAAAGCCGCATCTGCCACCATAGACGAACCGTCAGATAAGCGGGACCCTATCGAACAAGCTGGCACCGCGCATTTGTCACGCAACAGGACCAAGAATTTCTACTCGGTCCGCGAACCGGGCGGTAAATGGGTGCTGGTTGCCCCGACGGAATCCTCGGCCTCAAAGCTAGAGACCAATGGTTGGCTTGCGGTCAGTGCTGAGCGGAATGGCAATAAAGGCTTTTTGGTGACGTTCAGGCACGAAGATGGCCGAGAGAACACATGGACCCTTGAGAAGAGTGGTAAGTTCGTCACGCGCGCCGCGACCAAGGATTCAACGGCCGATATCGAAGCTGCCGAAGCGGCATCAGCTGCAGCCAAAGCTGCATCTGCCACCATAGACCAACCCTCAGACGAGCGGGTAACTATCGAACAAGCTGGCACCGCGCATTTGTCGCGCAACACGACCAAAAATTTCTACTCGGTCCGCGAACCGGGTGGTGAGTGGGTACTGGCTGCCCCAACAGAATCCTCGGCCTCAAAGCTGGAAGGCAATGGCTGGCTTGCGGTCAGTGCTGAGCGGAATGGCAATAAAGGCTTTTTGGTGACGTTCAGGCACGAAGATGGCCGAGAGAACACATGGACCCTTGAGAAGAGTGGTAAGTTCGTCACGCGCGCCGCGACCAAGGATTCAACGGCCGATATCGAAGCTGCCGAAGCGGCAGCAGTCGCGGAGGGCGGTCCATCCTATGCGGACCCTGAATTTGTTAGCGAAATCGAAGGTAAGGGTTCTGCCCATCTGGGTCTGGACACTGAACTAAGCCGTTATGTTGTACGCGAAAACAGAAGTGGCAGATGGCAGCGCGTCGCGCTTGATAACCGCACAGCAGCGGATTTACGCGGAGACGGTTGGGAAGCCACAAACGCGGTCAAATCCGGTAACGGCTATAAAATCCTGTTGGAAAATGTCGAAACCGGTAAGTTCATTGAATGGACAATCGACAAAGATGGTAAGCTGACCGCATTCCCGGTTATTAGTGCTGAGGCGGCCGAGAAGTTTAAAGTTGATGATGGTGTGCCTGCTGCACAAGCTGCAGCAAAGCCAGCACCAACGCCAATTGCACCCGCACCAGCAGAAGTTGCTTCTGCCCTCGTAGATGAACCTACAGACGACCGGACACCTATTGAACAAGCTGGTACTGCGCATTTGTCGCGCAACACGACCAAAAATTTCTACTCGGTGCGCGAACCGGATGGTGAATGGGTGCTGGTTGCCCCGACGGAACCTTCAGCTTCAAAGCTGGAAGGCAATGGCTGGCTTGCAGTCAGTGCTGAGCGGAATGGCACTCAAGGTTTTCTGGTGACCTTCAGGCACGAAGATGGCCGAGAGAACGTGTGGACCCTTGAGAGAAGTGGTAAGTTCGTCGCGCGCAGACCGACCAAGGATGCAACACCCGACGGCGCTACCCCCGCAGCGGCCACTGCCCCTGCAGCAGCGACTGCCCCCGCAGCGGCGAGTGGTCCATCCTATGCAAATCCTGAGTTTGTTACCGAAATCGAAGCGAAAGGCTCTGCCCATCTGGGCCTTGACCGTGAACAAAGCCGTTATGTTGTACGCGAAAACAGAAGTGGCAGATGGCAGCGCGTCGCGCTTGTTAACCGCACAGCAGCGGATTTGCGCGGAGACGGTTGGGAAGCCACAAACGCGGTCAAATCCGGTGACGGCTATAAAATCCTGTTGGAAAATGTCGAAACCGGCAATTTCATTGAATGGACAATCGACAAAGATGGTACGCTGACCGCATTCCCGGTTATCGAAGCGAGTGAAGCCTCAGATTTTCAAATCCGTGACGGTGTGTCCGTCTCAGAGGCTGTTGCGAACACGGGCGCTAGCACGGTTGATGTCGACAATTTGGATATCATTGAAACGCAAGGTTCAGCAGATCTGGCCTTGGATAAGACGAACAACCTGTATGCTGTGCGTATGCCGGGAAGCGCGGATTGGCATTTCGTCGCACCTGATCAAGGCACGGCCTCGAAGCTAAGAAACAACGGGTGGATTCCGACGAATGCGATTGCCCGCCAGCCCGAGAACGGGCCCAAAGGCTTTACGGTTCTTTGGGAAAACACCAATAACGGTAGCTTCATTGAATGGCATCTTGCCCCCGATGGCAGCTATATCAGACGCAATCCTGCTTCAGATGAACGGGCCGGAAATATTCGGGTCGAGGATGTTGATGAACTTAAGGTTGACCTTGGAAACCTTGATAAGATCGATGAAGAGGGTCAAGCCCATCTGGGGTTAGACAAGACCAATGATCGTTATGTTGTCCGCATGGGTAAAGGTGACGATTGGAAATTTATGGCGCTTGATAAGCGCACCGCCTCGGCCCTGCGAAGTGATGGCTGGATCGCGACAAAGGCTGTCGCAGATGGCGATGGCTATCAGGTCCTGTTCGAAAACTCTCAGACGGGTGCATTTATTGAATGGGATATCGCACCGGGCGGGAGATTCCTAAGCCTGGCGAATATCTCGGATGCGCGGGCCAACCGTCTGCGGGGTGCGGATAATGGATCTATCGCAGAATATGTTCCTGAATCCGAAAAAGATACGTATCGCACGATTGAAACAGATGGGTCTGTCCATTTGGGATTGAACGAGACAGACGACTTTTATGCTGTCCGTCGGGAAGGCAGTGAAGAATGGACTGATGTCAATATAGAGGGCCGTACTGCAACATCATTTAGAGCTGCCGGTTGGGCACCAACCAGCGCCCGTGGGGGCAAGATCCTAAATGAGAACGGCAGAGAAGTCGACGGTTTCATCATTACTTGGAACAACACCAATGGGAAAGTTCTTGAATGGGAGGTTGATACCGATGGAACACTTATCAGGTTCGATGATATCCCCACCGGGACATCTACCACCGCCCCCACCGGGACATCTGCCGCCGCGTCAGACACATCAGACGATACATATCGCACGATTGAAACAGATGGGTCTGCCCATTTGGCATTGAACGTGACGGATGACTTCTATGCTGTGCGTGAGCAGGGCTCTCAGGAATGGACTGATGTTAATATAGAGGGTCGTACCGCAACGTCATTCAGAGCTGCTGGTTGGGCACCAACCAGCGCGAGCGCAAGCATCGTTACCACAAATGATGGCGAAGACGTCGAAGGCTTCAAGGTCATTTGGGAGAATACGAACGGGAATGTTCTTGAATGGGATGTTGAACCCGATGGGACATTGATCCGGTTTACAAACGAACCCACTGGAACACCTGCCGCTGCCCCCGCTGCGTCAGGCACATCAGATGATACGTATCGCGCGATTGAAACAGATGGGTCTGCCCATTTGGCATTGAACGTGGGTGCCGACTTCTTTGCTGTCCGTGAGCAGGGTTCTCAGGAATGGATTGACGTTACTGGCATTGGCCGCACTGCCACATCCTTTCGTGCTGCCGGCTGGGCACCAACCAGCGCAAGCACAAGCACCGTTACCACAAAGGATGGCCAAGAAGTCGAAGGCTTCAAGGTCATTTGGGAGAATACGAACGGGAATGTTCTTGAATGGGATGTTGAACCCGATGGGACATTTATCAGGTTCACTGATGTTACGCCGGGGGCTGCCCCAGCTGCGACCGTTGCTGCAAGACCAGATCCTGAACCTGAAGACGACACATATTCCCCGATCGAGACTGATGGAACGGTCCATCTGGGACTGAACGAGTCAAAAGACTTTTTCGCACTTCGCAAGCCAGGTGCATTTGATTGGACTGATATTGGGACGAGTAGACGCTCTGCATCTGCTTGGCGTCAGGCTGGCTGGGATTTCACAGAAGCGAGCGATGCGCCTGTTGGATCGGGCTTTAAAGTAAGGTTGGAACACAACGATGGCCGTGTCATCGATTGGAACCTCGATAAGGATCTTAAGTTCATTGACTTTGACATCGTCGAAACTGCAACTGCCGCCAAGGCTGTTCAAGGCATCGATTCAAGTGTCACAGTTGTCTATGCAAGCGCCGCCGGAGGTGGGGATGGTACAGCCGCTGATCCGATGAGCCTGCAACGCGCGATTGATGCGGCGGGTGTCGGGGGTGTGATCATTGCCCTGAATACTGACGGGCCGATCAATACGCCCGGCGTTATCCTGCAAGAAGGACAGGTTCTGCTGGGGGCCGGTGCAACGGATCCTGATAGTGGCATCACTGCACCGGGCACAGGTGGCACCGTGATCAACGGAACGTCGAAAGTTCAAGGGGTCGTCGGTTTGGGCGGCAAAAGCTCTGACACCTACGGGATCAGGGCGACAGGTGGTGTTGATGCAAATGGCGATGGTGTTGGTGACGGGATTATTGGCAGAGTAGGCTATACTTACCTGATCTCGGGCCAGAGTAACGCATCCGGGCACGCGAATAATAACACTTTTCCCAACGTCAGCCCCTCGGAATATGCAAACGCCCATATGTGGGAAGATAATCGGGATGGCGATGGCCTGAACGACTTCCAAAAGTTGGGTTTGAAAACGAATGACGGAATTGAATTCTGGGGCGGCCCAAGCCACAAGTTTAACGCGGATAATCCCGATGAACAGCATGGCATCGAGATGTATTTGGCCATGGGGCTGCAAGACATCATTAAAGACGATTTCTTTATGGTGAAGCTTGGCCACGGCAGCGCAGGTATCGAGGCGTGGTTGAATCCACCGGTCGCTGGGGCGTTTCCGAACCACAAAGATGCGGCTCCGTATACGCCAGACATGAACCATTTGGATCGTTTGCTGTTGGAAACAGGGCAAGCGACCAAGGCGATTGGTCAACGGGGTCTTGCACCATTCATTGGTGGGATGTCTTGGTTGCAAGGTGAATCCAATGCCAGGAATCCCGGCAATTACGAAGCCGACTTGGAACGCTTGTTGAACGGGGTGGCAGATGGACTTGGGGTTGCGCCTGGTGATTTACCCGTATCGATTATGGAACTTGATACCGAGTATCCTGCAGATGCGAACCTTCCGGATGCGGTTCAGCGCAAGAAAGACTTTAAGGCGATCAATGCAGCACAAAACAAGGTCGCCAGTTCACATGCGGCTTGGAATACTGTCGTAACGGGACGTGGCGCAGACGATTCAGGTTCCGATCTGACCCCTGAAGATAATGAGTCAAGCGATAACAAGATTCACCACGGGACAAATGATTTCCTATATATTGCAAGTGAAATGGTCGGGCATCTTGATCCAACTGCGAACAGACGGGCTGCTGTGTCAGCACCACCTACTCCGACGCTTACTGTAACGGCGCAGCGCGACATCGTCGATGTACCCTCCGAGACGATCACGCCAACTCTGGTGCCAACGCCTGCACCAGAGCCGGAACCGACACCTGGTGTCGAGACGATCACGCCCCGCGCTGGTCTTGAGACGACCGGGAACAGCAATTTCCCACTGGTCACCGCATCCTTTGCAACGACCGAAGATGTTGATGTTTACGCGACAATCAGGAACAGCGACGGTGAGTTCGAAGAGGTCATTCTGTATTCCCACGATGGAACGCCAGAGCAGTTGTTCACGAACGTCACTATCGAGGTTCCTGCAAATGCGGGTGACACTGTTGTCGAAATTTTCTTGCGCAATCCAAACAACGGCAAAGAACGCAGGCAGGGGGCCCCTGGGCCAGATGGTCCGGTTCCCGCGTCCTTTACGCAAAATGATGACGGCAGCTGGGTCCAGCGTTTCGAACTGGGCACAATACCGGGCTTTGGGGATTATACCGATGTCTTGGTCAGCTATAATCCGGCTGACCCTGACAGAACGAGCGGGCAGACATATTATAGCCTGTCCGGGACGGGGACACGTGCGTCTGGTGCGCGCCCTGAAGTTATCGCAATCACCGACTCTGGTCCGTCAAACGGCGGGGGCAATCCGTACACCTTGCAGATCAGAGAGCGCAATACCGTCCCATTGGGCCCAACCGACCCACCTGAGGCACAGCGCGCTGCTTGGCGAAATTTCAAGGATGTACCGCAAGCCGTTGGCGCAGATGGAACATCCGGGGTTGTCACGGACGCGTTCCGGGATAAAGGATCAAATGACATTGGCGTGCGCCTTGTCGACGCAAACGGCGAGGTCGTTGCAGGTGCAGAAGTCCGAGGCAGCGTTATCGTTCACAGATTGGGGGATGGGTCTGACAGGGTCTATTTCGATGTGAACGCGGATGGCAATTACGAAGATTACGCTGTCACGATCCGGCCAACAAACGAAACGTCACCCTGGTCCACAAACCAACGGCCGATTTTCGAAGCTTTGGGTGGCGCACCAGATGCCACCAGACGTCCGGTAACGCCGACACCGACGGGCGACGCATTGGCCGAATTGAATGCCATTGCGTTCTGGAACCCCGATAGCAATCTGGACTTGGCGCCAGGCTTTGATGACGCAATCATGACAGAAGGCCGGGTTGCCGAAATTCTGGAACCCTATATCGAAGCTGGCTTCATCGCGCAGAATGGGCAGAAACCGACAATTGCCGAAGTGAAGCGTGTCGCAGCGGCGCAGGCGAACACGCTGGGTCAAGTTTATGGCCGGGGGATTTCTGGCGGAACGGGGGGAACGCCACTGATGTATGCCTTCACCCGTGAAGACATTCAAGAAATCAGCAAAACGGAATCTATCGCCGAGATTTCCGATGCCGCCGTCTCTGAATTTGCAAACCCAGCCCATACAAAGGCAGGTTTCTGGGAGAACGCGTTTGGCGGGTTGAGCAATCCAACTGCCTTGGTCAACCGATTGTCGGATGTGAGCGGTATCGCCGCATCTGATGTGGCCAAGTGGCTGAACAGTGAGATGACGGCTTTTGAAGCCAAACATAAGGGTATGGCAAAATTAGCGCGCTCGATGGTCGGTGAACTTTCTGCGGCTGGAGAGGCATTAAACGGTCTAGGTGACGAACTTCTGGGATCGGTCACAAACAATCCCCAATTGACAGCGAAAGGTAAGGCGTTGCTGGACGATGCCGCCAAAAACGCCAAGGAAACAGGCATTGAAGTTGTGATTTCAATTATCATGTTGGCTGCGGGGTTGAACGAAAAAGACGCGGCAGATATGTTGAATAGCGCCGCAGAATTGGCATCCCAAGCTTTCCACCTCATAGGTGCACCTCCGCAAGAACAGTTTGAAGGTGTTGCCGGGGCTATTGTGGAAGGTTTCCAATTGGCTGGTATTGATCTTAATGCACTGCTTGGAGACCAGATTTCAAACGTGGCCGCAAAACAAAATCAAAACCCGCTTCTGTCATCGAAAACTGACAACACGGATGATTTGGCCATCGACTTATTGGAAGATGTAAATCCGGTCAAAATCCTTCAGTTGATCGCAGCACCCGAAAGACTGCCGGCAAATCCTAAACTCAAGCAACGCTTTGACATTCGCATTGATATCGGCAACGTCACTGGGACGTTTAATCTGGGGGCCCTTACCTTTAATGAACGATTTTCTCCGCAGGCACACGCCTCGGTCAAATCAAATGATAAAGGCGGTATTGACCTACAGCTTCGCGTCAAAACGCTTGATATCATCGAGATTGATTCACCAGCCATCGGCGGTATTACCCCAATTGCCAAAGGCGGTTTCCGATATGGGAGTGGCCACGATCTAATCATTGATTACATCTCTGACAAGGATGGCAAAGTTTTGGACGTGCAAGTCAATTATGGGACGCATACTTTTGTGGGGCTGGGCGGTAACATCAACTTCACTGAGCTTCTTAAGCGGGGTGCGTTAACAACTTTAGAACCATTGGTGGAAAGCTATATCTACCCGATTGGCGAATTTCTTGAGAGTGAAGGCGCTCTTTTCGCCGGAGATAGTTTTAATGGTCTGTTCAATACAGTAGACGAAGCTGGAGCTGAAATTGAATTGGCCCTCATGAGAGCCGAGCAAGCAGAAGGGATTGCCGCAGGAGGGGGCATCGAAGGAGGGGTCATCGGAGAAGGCGCGGCTGCAGAAGGCGCGGCTACAGAGGGCGCGACTGGTGCTAGTACGTCTGGTGCAGGTGCATCTGGTGCAGGCGATGTTCAAATGGTTGAACTAGGACCCGATGGTATGTTTCTCGGCGGTGTACCTGTAGAAACACCTATGGCTACGACATCTCTCGTTCCTGAAATACAACCGGCAAGAACGGATCAAGCAAGGCAGGTCATGGCCGCATTGCTTGGCAAAGACGAAGAAGAATTAACCCCAGAGGAGCTGGCAGATGTCGCCCGTATCCAAGCCCGCGGAGAAGGTAACATTCAAGCGCTTTTCCCGGAGTTCTTTTTAGCTACACAATTCGTCCCAGGAGGGTCGGTGGACCCCGTCCTTTCTATCGGTGCCACAGCGACATATAATTTTGGTCAGTTGGTCAAAGACGGCTATGCCGGATTTATCCCTGCCGTTCTGGCCGTAGAGGCATATGTCGCTAGCCAAGCCGCCGGAGCTGCGGCTGTATCCACGGCTTTCACTGACACAGAGGAATTTGCAATTTTCGAAGCGCACGCAGCTGCAACCGCAGGGGCAGCGGTGGCGGATGCGGTTCTTGCAAATGCGATCCCGTTCTTACGCGACTATACGAAATATTCGTTCGATGGTGCATTCATGATCCGCGCACAGACTGGGCGCCCGTTCTCTATTCCAATTGTCACAGATGGGGCCGAAACCTTTAAACTCAACGGCCCAAGATTCGAAACCGCATTCACCCTTGGTTTCCCATCCTTGGTGGTTCATGAGGGAAAGAATGCGTCGAAATTGCTCCCAATCTTTGACGGGGGTTAAATCACTGACGTCGACAGATATGCGATTGCGCGTGTCTTTCGTATCTTGGAAAACATGGAAGCCGTGAACCTTTTCAGGTTCGCGGTTTCGTCTTTCTTCACCCGTTTGCGTCTGTTGGGTATGTCCATAGATCCATGTCGCCGAAGACATCGTCTTTGATGATTTTGACATATGTCCCGCCCAGGCGTTTGATCAGGTTTTGCGATCTCGTGTTATCCGCCTTGCACCGTGTATAAAGTCGCGTTGTCGGTGCGACCTTCGTGAAAAACCAAGATCGTGCTGTTTGCGCGGCCTCCATTGCAATGCCTTTGCCTTCGGCCTCTTTCACAAGTCCCCAACCAAGTTCCCATAATGTGGAACCGTCTGACTGAAAGGGGTGAAGGTGGATGACGCCCATGTATTGGCTTGTTTGTTTGCATTCGATCGCCAATGTTCCGATTTGCATCGTCTTCCATTGTTCCAGTTGCGTCAGCAACACCGGCCAGCAGCGTTCTGGCTTTTTGTAGCGCCATTCGAACCTGCAACGCGCGTCTAGGCAGCGGACCTTTTCGATCTCGACATCTTCCATGGCTGGCAGGCGCAAATGGAAGCGATCTGTTTGCGCAATATAGATGCGAGGCAATGCGACTTTCTTCTCTGCGATCATATTCTGGGTCCCATCCATCTGACGGAGGCCACAAAAAAGCCCCCAGCAAAGTGTGGAGGCGCGCAGGCAAGAAGAATATGCGTATCAACTACTGACCGGCGTCAGTATCTATATGGATTGCGGCACCCTTTAAAACAGATACGCGCCGGTTAGGTTGACCGGCGCGGCGCGTTTTCATTATGCAAAGCGTGGTTATCCCATCTCATCAGAGATGGCGAGGTAACCTCCGTAATCAGCACTGTATTTGTAGTGATCTTCACTGAGAACTGTAAAGTTACCTTCGACAAAGAGATTGTAGAACTCTACATCGACAAAGCCGCCATTTTCTTCGACAGTTTCTCCGATGATCTCTGCCAAAACCTCTTTGGTTGCCAGTTCGGCTTGTTCTGCCGTCAGGTCTTCGTCAAGCACCAGTACCTTTTGGCCGCTCGCGGTTTCAACCAGTTTTGCATCTTCGCCTTCTTCGAGGCTGGCATCAACGAATTCGCCATGATCTGTTTCAAGAAGGCGGGTTTCTTCAGGTTCTGCGGTCAGGACCTCAATTTTAAGATCATTGCCGTTCTGTAACTGATCAAAGGACTGATCAAGCGCATCGGCCTGTTCGTCGCTGCGTGTTTCAACGGATTTACCGTCAATTGCGTCTGATAGCGCAACGCGCCCTTCGGGTTCGGCAACTAAATCAACGACTGCTTCAATCACGTCTTCTGCGGTTTCTTCGGCGACGGTGACAATTTCTTTGATGGGCTCCTCACTTTCCGCAGCTTCTGCAATGTCTTCTGAGATATCATCTGCCATTTCTTCAACGGAGTCTGTCACCCGGCGTTTCGACTGTCGGACTGCAGCGTTTAAATCTGGTAACTCGGTTGCAGTGTCGAGTACCGCTTCAATGGGCGATGGTAGCTCTAAATCTAATTTATCCATGCATCAAAGTTCCTTCTAGGGGAGGTAGTGGAGCGATTCTGTAGCCAATACGAAGACGATATTTGGGTTTGGACTTTGAGGCTGTAGTGGCAAATACGTAAAAAACTACGCTGTTGCATAGGTAATTGCCGCTTATGTGCCGTGTTTTTACGTTGTGATGTTGGAGTGGATTTTTCGTGGGTATATTTTAATTTTTTGATGAATATACAAATACTTACCGACTTTTCTGGTTGCTTTTCTCTGACCGTATTTGAGGCTGGATTTGTCTGCCCGCGTCAATCTGTCCATGTCAAAATGATGACAAAATTTGAAAAATTGTTTGAAAACAAGGCAGGCCCGTCTATGGTCATGAAGTTATTTTGTTTTGAAGAATCCATGCGGTAGCCAAACGCAAATGGGTCTTCGGGTTAAGTGTCTAAATCTGCAGGGGGGGTAGACGTGGACGATAGCGAAAAAGTAAGTGTGATCATCGCCGATAGTCACGAGATAATTCGCGAGGCTATCGCGGCCCGACTAAGTAAATCCTTAGGAGCTGATATCGTTGCTGAATGTAGTGACGGATATTCGACGCTGAAAGCCTGCCGTCAATTTTCTGCTGATTTTCTTATTATGGATCTGGCATTGCTGCGGCCCGCAGGGACCGAGATTTTGCCAAAGTTACGGAAGTCTGTCCCTGATCTTAAGATTATCGTTGTGTCGTCTGAAGCCACCGTTGCAAACGCATTTTTCGTTTTATCCCAAGGCGCTATCGGCTTTATGCCAAAGCAGGCGAAGGGTGATGATTTTGTGCAGGCGATCAAGGCTGCAAATAACGGGTATGCTTATACGCCGATTGAATTCATTCAAGACTTTGTCAATTCAAAACAGAATATAAAGCGCAAGGGGAATGCCTACGGTTTGTCGCAGCGCGAGATTGAAATTCTTGTGTCGAGTGTTGCTGGGCAAACCGCGAAGGAAGTTGCCCATGAATTGGGAATTTCCGTGCGTACTGTCGAAACGCATAGAAACAATATCTATAAGAAAACGCAGTGCCGGAGCCAAGAAGAACTTACCACGCTTGCATCAGGCATGCTCTGAACCGCCCTCTACGCAAGAAATTACGTATCGAACCTTACAACGGTTGCCCCACTTTTGGCGAAAAATTGCCTTAATTCACCTTTATTGTAATTCGTATTTGAAGTTACAATAATGCTACAGATGTAGAAGCGTAGATTGCGCGTTGACGCGCGATTGGAGGGCTGAAGGTGGAAAAGATAGCTGGCAATCAAACCGGGCCAGTCGATGCCGATAAGGTTGTCGAATTCCGGGTTCGCGACTTCAAGCCCCCGATCGAAGATCTGCAGATCGACGAAGTACCCGCGCTTGTGCGCGAGTCATTTGGCAGGCTGCCCGCTATCAAAGGCCGTGAGGTTAAGAGCGCGGATCAGGCTGACTTAGCGGACACTGGTCCGCGGTTGCTGAACCGGTTTAACCGCCTTACGACTTCGGAAAGTTCGCGGGGTGCTTTGGCGCAAGCCATTGATTTGAAAACATCTGAGACGCGCAGCGCGTCCGAGGAAGCGGATGTGATGGACGTGATCAATACGGTCAGCCAAGCGTCCTATGACAATCAATATCCCGCTGCAGGCGATTTCATCCCACCTGATTTTAAGCTGGCGCAATCTGCCCCTGAATACATCGTTCAATCGGGGCCAGCGATGAGCGCGATCCCGGAAGATTATGACATCGCATTTGTAAAGGCTGATGATATTTCCGGTTCGGCCGTCTTGGTTTCAAACGACTTGGGCTTTCGCGAAAATCAAGTGGCTGCTGTCGCTGGATTCGCAACGAGTGTGATCGACTTTGCAGCCAGCAATGGAATCACATCTGATCCTGCCACCGCCACGAACAACCTTTTGGCGCTTCTTCTTGCGCCGTTATCGCGTGAAGGTTCTGGCAAGGCAGACGGCAGCGGGGCAGATGCCCCAGAGCTTTCTATCGATAATGGTGATATACGCATTGATGGGCGCGTTATTTCTGCTGACTTAGTTGCGCTTGACTTGTTCAACTAACGCTTAATCAGCGTCCCTTGGGGGATGACTTTCTTCATTTAAATCAGGCCACTAGGCAGACTCATCACCTTAGATTTGATGCCTCTTGAAGGTTCCCATCAAGGATAAATTTTTGCGGGCTGTTTCACCTACGCAGCGTTCTGCGTATCTACGTTTTATTTTGCGTAGACTGCATTCATTCCTAAACCTCTCATATTACCCCAAGATTTACAGAAGCTTACGTTCGAACAAGCCAATCGAACTTTCGCGAGTTTCAACTGAAGGGGGGGTCAGGTGAAAACATCAATGCGCCATTTTGCTATTGTGTTAGCGCTTTTGCTCGTGAGCGGGTGCAAGCAGATTCTTTACTCTGATCTTGGAGAGCGACAAGCCAACGACATGGTTGCTGTCCTTGCTTCTGTCGGTATCGAAAGCACGCGTAATCGCGACAAGAAAAATATCTACACAATATCGGTCCACTCAAGTCAGGTTGCCGCTGCAATTACTGTTCTGAAAAATCATGGTCTTCCCAAAGATGACTTCAAAAGTCTTGGAGACGTCTTTTCAGCAGACGGCATTGTCGGGACACCTTTTGAAGAACGTGCCCGCTTTGCGCATGCAATGAACGAAGAGCTAAGCCACACAATTTCGGAGATTTCTGGTGTCCGCGCGGCGCGCGTTCACATCATGCTACCAGAGGTCACACGGTATCGGACTGTCGAGCAATCGGCCCGCGCGTCTGTTGTTGTGCATGTCGAACCTGATTTTCCTGAAAGCGAATTCTTACCGACAATCAAGAATCTTGTCGTTCATAGCATTGCGAACCTGGAATATGAGAATGTCGCTGTGGCTGTCTTTCCGTCCAATGGCCCGATTGTTGTGCCTGATCCGGTGTTTAATGGGGCTGGCTCGAATGTTGCCCAGGCCGGTCAGGCACAACCTCTTCAGTTGAATACGCAAACGCCTGGTCTGCTGGACTATAAGCTTGTCCTGCTTTTCTTGGTCTTCGTTATTATCGCGTGGTCATCAATTCAGCGTCTCGGGCGCACGATGCGGATCAGGTGGCGCGGCAATGAATGATACGGTTAAACTACCCCCTGAAATTACGGCTGGATTGCGCCCCAAGCTTACTGCTTTAGAGCCTTTGGTCCAAAACGAAGTCTGCGTGGAAGTCACCGACCCGGAACTGCGCAAGCAGATGCTTGAAAACAAGCGAATCGCAAATCGCCTATTCGACATCGTACTGGGTGAATTTGGTCTTCCACTGGATGACGAACTGGCTGCATATGAGGGTCAGGATAAGCTTGCTTTTGTTCTAGATCAGGACCGGGATGCATTGTGCGAACATCTTGGGCTTGCGCATGAAAGCCAGCGGCTGGCGTTGCATTTGGTCGATCACACCCTTGATGCTGAAGTCTATGATCTTGGGCTGGAAAAGCTTCGGCAGGCCCTGCGCTATCGTGATCTTGCCGGTGCAAATTTCCCCGATGCGCCTTTGACGCTTGCCGACGTGAAAGCAGCTGGCGAAGTGCTGTTATCGCATTGGGTTTGGTCTTTGCCATCACTTGTCAAAGGACGTGCTGCCATCGCCCTGAACGTGATGGAACAGGAATGCACGCCGCCTGAACAGGATGCCAAACTTGCTGATGCGGTCATTTCAGACCTGCTGGAGAACGCAACACAAGAGGTTCCTGCATGATACAGTCACGTTCTATGCTGACGGCTGAACTTATTCCCGCCAGCTTGCTGGAAGAATACGAAATTGCCACCTCTTTGACTGATCTGGCGCATGAAGAAAGTGCTATCATTGTCGAAACCGCAAAGGCCGAAGCGAAAGCGCACCTTGAAGAAGCATATGCGCAGGCTGACAAGATCAGGTCGAACGCGGAAGTAGACTATGAAAAGGCACTTGCGAAGATGATCGCAGATGCTGATCGCAAAGTGCGCTCAGAGATGATGGTCACTGCGATGCAGGACGTGGCTGTCATCAAAGAAAACTATGCAAATTCCGAAGCTTGGCTGCAGGAATTAGTGATGTCCAGTGTAGAGGCCGTCGTCGGCGCGATGCCCAAAGGCAAAGCCCAAGTTTCCGCGATCCAGTCTGGCATAAGGCACTTTAGCTCGCGTTGGAGTTTAACGCTGCGTGCGCCGTCAAAAACGCTGCCAGACCTTCATAAGCTTATAGATAAGCATCCAGAGGTTTTTGCCGTGATTGAAGGCGTACAAAGTGATGATTTGCTCCCGGATGGATCGATTCATCTTTGTGGCGACGGCGGCGGTCTTGAGGTTGGCATTTCGGCGCGTTTGAATGCATTGCGTGACACATTAGCTGATGAAGCGGCGCAGCATGGCTGAGCTTCTTGATCCAATGCATGAAAAGTCTGTGCGCATTGCAAGCGCGATGCAGACACGGCTTTCCCAGAAGGGGTTGGGGCTTAATTTTGGGATTGTGCAGCAGGTCCGCGACCAAATCGTCAGGGTGAGCCTGCAGTCGGTTTCTGTTGGTCAACAGGTTACTATCGTACCGCATGGCGGCCATGAATCAATCAATGCAGAAGTGATTGGCATTGAACAGAACATCGCTATCCTTTCGACCCATACACGCCCCAAAAGTGTTTCTGTGGGCGCGCGCGTTCTGGTTTCAGACAAAGAACTTTCAGTCGCCGTTGGTCCGCATCTTTTGGGTGGGGTTGTCGACGGCTTTGGAAACCCAATGGGTGATACCCCGCCGCCCTTGGCCGGTTGTCGCCGCTATCCGCTTAATGCGGATTCGCAAAAGCCATTAGAGCGCAAGTTAACCGATGAAATCATGCCGACGGGCCTGCGGGTCATTGATGGATTGCTTACAATCGGCAAAGGGCAACGGATGGGGCTGTTCGGTCCGCCGGGTACTGGCAAGACCAGTCTTGTCGCAAGCATCGCCCAACAGTCTGAGGCAGATGTCGTGGTTCTTGGGCTTGTCGGAGAGCGTGGTCGCGAAATCCGAGACATGATTGACCGGGTTATGGTCGGGCATTTGCGCCAAAAGGTTGTCGTGGTCGCATCCACGTCTGACCGCCCTGCCATGGAACGTGTTTATGCCGCGCGCACGGCGACGGCCATCGCCGAGGGTTTCCGTGATCAAGGCAAATCAGTTATGTTGGTGATGGATAGTCTTACCCGCGTTGCCCGCGCATTACGCGAAATCGGTCTTGCGGCGGGCGAGGCCCCAACACGGCGCGGGTTTCCAGCATCGGTCTATCCCGCACTGCCTGCATTGATCGAACGGACTGGCACAAATGCGGCGGGTTCAATCACTGCGATCTACACGATCTTGATGGAAGGCGACGGGGAAGGGGACCCGATTGCAGAGGAAGTGCGCAGCCTGACCGATGGACATATCGTTTTGTCACGCAAGCTGGCGGATGCGGGTCATTACCCTGCGATTGATGTTCTTTCGAGCCTCAGCCGCTTGATGCGCGATATTGTCACGCCAGATCACCTTACCGCCTCTCATCAGTTGCGCAGCCTTGTTGCCAAATACGACGAGATCGAGCTGCTTTTGCAGGTAGGAGAGCTGAAACCGGGGCAGGATCTTGAGGCAGACGCCGCTTGCGCCGCCCGCCCGCTGATTCAGGAGTTTTGCCGGCAGGGCGAAAAGGACATCACATCTT
Source organism: uncultured Cognatiyoonia sp. (assembly GCA_964414165.1). Taxonomy (GTDB): domain Bacteria; phylum Pseudomonadota; class Alphaproteobacteria; order Rhodobacterales; family Rhodobacteraceae; genus Cognatiyoonia. Next base: position 44,718 of record CAYPVL010000005.1, on the reverse strand, counting down.
TTTCTGACATGCTGTCACAGCTGAAAAGGGCCATCATATGAAAAAGCTGGACCGCCTCATCCAACTTCGTGCGCTTAAACAGCAACGCCACAAGATATCTATTCTGCACCGCATGGATGCAAAACGTCAGGAAAATTTGGCTGCTGCTTTGCGCGACGAAAAAGAACAGGAAGCCCAAGTGCTGACCTCTGCGCATAACAATTTCTTGGCGCAGGTTCTGGACCGGTCAAACGCGATTGTGGATCCCTCGGCCCGTATTGCATCAATCTCTTGGAAAATCCGGGCGCGTCAGAACGAAATGGTCCAGTCCACGAAAGCGTTTCATCGTGCGCACCGCGATTTACAGACCATGGCAGCAGAGGTCCAAAAGGCTGATATTGCAGTCAAAGTCAAAAAGCACGCCTTGGATCAATTTGATGACTTGGTGGCCACAGCCAAAAATGAAGAACGGCAAATCGCTGAACTGCGAGAAGAGGAATTGTTGACTGAAATGATGATGACATCCCACCTTGCAGATACGATGGGGCTGAAGTGATGAAAGATGGTGTTTTAGAAGATTTCGCAGGTACGCTAAGCGGTTATCTTGCGCAAAAACCGCAGCCAGAGCTGAAGACGACGCACCTACCGGTCACGCCTTTTCAGAAAACACTGAATGAACATGTAATCGACATTCCGTTTCGCTTTGCCGATTTGGACCTACGCCTTATCAAGACCGAGAAAGTGCGAAAACCATTGCGTGCGCATGCGCAGGAAATGGTAGCGGTCCAATTTACGTGCGGAGATCATAGCGCCGAAATATCGCTTTTTGCATCAACGCTTCAAGCACTTATGGCCAAGACTGCCGCTTCTGTAGATTTGCAGATGTTGTATAGCCCAATCGGGCATCTGGTTGCAGAGCATCTTTTTTCCAGCATGCTGGGTGGGCTTGAAACCCACGTTCGCTCACAGATTGCCATTACAGCGGTCAAGCCAGGCGATTCAAAGAAATCTGCCGCGTCAAAAATGACTCTCGTGATGCTGAGCGAAAGTGATGATGTCCCATCGACATCACTTCATTTAGACGGGTCTGATGATGTCGCATTGCTGTTTTCACAAACGCTTGCGGCGCAAGCCCCAGAACTTGAGCCACGCAAACCTACCAGGCAATCCCTGACGATTAGTCTACGCAGCCCTGTCTTTGCGATCGACAAAGTGTTTGCCAGCCAAATCAAACCGGGCGATGCAATTTTGCTGGACGAACGGTTCACTGGCATGGATTGTTGTCGGGTGTGGGTCGATGAGGCCTTCTCTGCAGCCACAGAGCCAGAGCCCTTCGGTACGATTTTGATGGAGGAGCCCGTTTCAGAATCCGAGGCGACTGATGGGACGCATTGGTTCAACACAGGTGTTGAAGGCGCGGCACAAATTATCTTTGGCTCAAAGTTGATAAGTAGTCGCAAGGTCGAACGCTGGGCGCCAGAGATTTCGGTTCCCTTTGGCAGGCATGACCTAAAGCAAGCACGGCTTGAGATCACCGGATTTCCCCCTTTTGAAGGCAGGTTGCTTTCGCTTGATGGACAGTGGGCATTTTTAGTCAGGGATACAGATGGATAATCTTGCGTCCCCCCTTGTTCTTGGGTTTGTCGGTTCGTTCTTCCTTGTCGCTGTGTTGTCGTTGACGTCGTTCATGAAGCTTTCAGTGGTTTTTATGATCGTGCGGAACGCGACAGGCCTGCAACAAGTCCCGTCGAATATGATCTTGATGATCCTTGCGCTGTTTTTGGCGATATTCATATCCATGCCCGTGTTTTCGGCGGCCGTTACGGCGCTGACCGAAGCCAATATCACAGCCACAACACCAAGCGATTTCCTCGCGTTATGGCGCATCGGGATTGCGCCATTTCAAAGCTTTCTGCTTGAACATACGCAAGACACACATCTGCGCTTTATGGTTGAAGTGTCCAACGAACTTTGGTCCGGGTCTGGACTGGTGGGGTCTGAGACAGATTTTGTGATCCAAGTCCCGTCGTTCATGGTGTCACAGCTGACAGAAGCGTTTGAAATTGGCTTCCTGCTATACCTGCCGTTCGTCGCGATTGATTTGGCAGTGACTGGTATTTTGATGGCCATGGGGATGCAGATGGTGCAGCCCAATATCATCGCCGTCCCTTTCAAGCTTTTGGTCTTCGTTTTTGTTGACGGTTGGTCAAAGCTAGTTGAGGGGCTGATCACCAGCTACATCGGAGGCTAGCCGTGGATAACGCTGTCTTCACCACCAACCTTGTTGCATTCATGATGGATGTCGTGATCCTTGCCGGGATCCCGCTGGCGGCGGCAACAGTTATTGGGCTTTTGGTGTCATTCTTTCAGGCGATTACGCAAATTCAGGATCAGACCTTCAGCCAGACGGTCAAGATCAGCGCGATCATGTTTGTCCTGCTTGTATTTGGGCGGGCGCTGACGTCGCCTTTGATGAACAGCACAACAATGGTGTTTGAAAACTTCGGACGGTTTTAAAGGCATGGGGGCGGCGCTTCTTGATGTTTTGACGCAAACACCGCTTGAAACGATGTTTGTGTTACTGTCCATTAACACGCTGCGGATGCTTGGGTTTTTATACGGCTTCGTTCCGATGTATTGGGGTATGATGCAGTCGACAATCTTGCGCGTGAATCTTGCGATTGCGCTGTCGTTGCCGGTGATGGTGGCCAATCTTTCGGTGGTGTCGCGCCTTGTAGATGAATCAACCCCGCTCACGCTTGCGCTTCTTGGGCCAAAAGAGTTCGCGATTGGTTTAGGTTTGGGCGCGCTTGCGTCGTCACCTTTTGCGGCCGTGTCCTATGCAGGTTCCATTATCGACAACTTTCGCGGTGAATCTGACAGTGGAATCCCCAGCCCCACAGGGGGGTCAACCCAAACCACACCTTTGCTTTACATGGTGATCATCCTTGCGGTCTTGGTGAACCTCGATATTTTCGCAGAGGTCTTTTCGCTGGTTTATTCCAGTTATCAAATCTGGAACGTGAATGATTTGCTTCCTGCCTTTCCGCAGATAACGGGGCGGCGGGTCGGGGATTTCCTTGCAAGCTCATTGCGCACTGGGTTGCTGTTAGCGATGCCTGTCTTTTTGTTGCTGGCGCTCTGCGAATTATCGGTCATTGTTGCAGCGCGGCTTGGGCGCAAAATGGGGCTTTATGACTTGGCCTTCATGTCAAAGAACTTGGTCATGATCATAACTTTGCCGTTGATCGCCACCATTCTGGTAATGAACAGCCCAGATCTTCTTGAAAAATCGATCGACGCCCTGCAGCGTTTCCTGAGTATCTACGATGAGTGATAGCGAAGCCAAAACAGACGATGCGTCGACGCGCAAACTTCAAAAGCAGCGTGAAGACGGATCAATCGCACAATCGACAGAAGGCGGTGCCTTTTTCGCCTCTGCGGTGTTGATCCTGTTCATGCTACTTGGCTTTAACTATACGATTGATTTATTGCGTCACAGTTTTGACGCCGCTTTCATCAGCTTAGAACTTCCCTTCGAAGCAGCTGTGAATACAGCGTCTCGCCAGGTCGGTATCAACACATTTTTGATTGTGGCACCTGCCGCCTTCACCATGGTTGGTGTGGCGATCATCATTGCGCTTATTTACAACAAAGGTCCGACGTTCGCAATTAAGCCGGTGACGTTTCAATTTAACCGGGTCTCAATGAAATCAGGGATGAAGCGCGTTTATGGGCGCCGGGGCTGGGTTGAAACGGGCGCAGCTATGCTGCGTATCTTGATCTGGTTTGGTGCCAGTATCGCGGTTGCCTTGTATTATAAAGACAACATTTTGATGGTTTATCGATGTGGCTTTAGCTGCTTGGTCGATCTGGTTTTCCTTTTGATCGTCATACTCGCGACGATTGCAATCATCATATTTTTGTTTTTTGCGGCTCTGGACATGGTCGTGCAGAAATCCTTGTTCTTGAACGAGCAGAAGATGACCAAAAGCGAAGTGAAACGTGAGCGCAAAGAACAACAAGGTAGCCCTGAAATTCGCAAGGAGCGCCGCCGGCGGATGCGAGAAGGGGTAAAAACCGCTGAATCTGTTGGGATCAACCACGCGAACATGTGCTTTTTCACCGATGATCAGGCCATCGCGGTTCGCTATCATCCAAAACTCGCGCCTTTGCCGCGCCTTGCCGTGATCGCACGCACGCCAGAGCAAGTCGCAAAGCTGCGCTTGGACGTCAAAAATAATGGATTTCCAGAGCTGCGCCGCGAGTCGTTGGTCGCTGGATGTATGACCTGCGCACCGGGTGACGCTGTGCCGGATGAACAGTTCACAGACCTTGCGGAAGCGATTGCAATGGCTTTCGCGCGTGAATAAGGCGCATTAGGTCACTGTGTTCCGCTTTTTGAATTCCGGCTTATCCCAAAGCCTGTCCTGCATGACCTTTGTCAAAATATCGACCGCTTGCAGCACATCATCGTCGTCCAGATAAAGCGGTGTAAAGCCAAAGCGCATGATGTTGGGTGCACGGAAATCGCCAATGACGTTGTGCGCAATCAGCGCCTGCATCGCCGCATACCCGTGTGCAAATGCAAAGGATACTTGGCTACCGCGCGCAGCGCTGTTGCGGGGACTGACAAGGGTCAGGTCCGGGCAGTGCGCTTCGACCTTTTCAATAAACAGCTCTGACAGCCGGATGCTGGCTGTGCGCAGATCCTGCATGTCAATCCCGTCCCAAACCGACAGCGCGTGTTCAAGCGCTGTCATCTGCATCACGGGCGGTGTCCCAATGCGCATGCGGGCAATGCCGGGGGCAGGGCGATAGTCGGGTTCAAACGCAAAGGGCGCATCATGGCCAAGCCAACCTGCAAGGGCGGGCTGCATGATTTCGGCTACGTCATCGCGGGCATAGATGAACGCAGGCGCGCCCGGCCCGCCGTTCAGGTATTTATAGGTACAACCAACAGCAAATTCGCAGTTTGATCCGGCCAAATCGACGGGCACGGCCCCCGCGCTATGGGCCAAATCCCACAACATGACGGCACCCGCCGCGTGGGCCGCTTGCGTAATCCCGTTCATGTCGTGCATCCGGCCCGTGCGGTAATCCACTTGCGTGATCATCGCGACGGCGACGGTATCATCCAGCGCGCCTGCCACGTCTTCGGGGTTCACCACGCGTAGTTCGTACCCTTGGCCAAGTTGCTGAACCAGCCCTTGCGCCATGTAAAGATCGGATGGGAAATTGCCGTTGTCCGACAAGATCACCCGGCGATCAGGGCGCATTTTCAACGCGGCTGACAAGGCCTGATAGACCTTGACGGACAGCGTATCGCCCATGGTCACACTGCCCTTGGGCGCACCAATCAGACGGGCGACCATATTGCCGACGCGGGCCGGCTGATCCATCCAGCCATCTTTATTCCAGCCCGTGATCAGGTGGTTGCCCCATTCATCCTCAACCATGCGGCCAAGCCGCGCGGTCGTGCCTTTTGGCAAGGGGCCAAGCGAATTGCCGTCCAGATAAATCATCCCCTTTGGCAGGATGAAGTGGTCTTTGATGGGCAGGGCGTGTGGTGTGTTTGTCATAGCTGACCTCTGAGGTTCCAAAGCTCGGGAAAAAGTTCAACTTCGAGCATTTTGCGCAAATATTTGACACCGGACGTGCCGCCCGTGCCGCGTTTAAAGCCGATGATCCGCTCAACCGTCGTCACATGGTTGAACCGCCAACGGCGGAAATAATCTTCGATATCAACCAGTTTTTCGGCCAATTCATAAAGCGTCCAATGCTGGTCGGGCGCTTCATACACTTTGGTCCAGGCGTTCATCACAGCGTCATTGGCCTGATGCGGCTGATCAAGGCGGTAAACATCGGGCGCAAATGCCACATCAAGGTGGCCCGCAAGCTGATCAAGGGCCACATGATACATGGACTTTTGCCCCAATTCCTGCGTTAGCATGTGATGCAGTTCGGGGCGGTGTTCGTGAACCTTCAACATCGCCACGTTGCGGTTGCCAAGGATGAATTCGATCAGGCGGTATTGATGTGACTGAAACCCTGATGATTTGCCCAGATCCTCGCGAAAGGCCGTGTATTCGCTTGGCGTCATCGTCCGCAGAACATCCCACGCGTTG
>CAYPVL010000005.1:0-38501 GCA_964414165.1 uncultured Cognatiyoonia sp. | reverse complement strand
AAGGTAGTCGATATAGGACATGTCCTTGTCAAAGGACATCTGCGCCCCTTCTTTTGAAGGATCATAGGCGGTCATGCGCGGGCCTCTTGGGTTTGGGTTTGCAGGGTTGTTGCCACAGGCGTTCCCGCTGGGATCAATGTGCGAAGGTCCTGGAACGCGCCAATCGACAGGTTCACGTGCTGTTCAAACACCGTCCGTGCGCGGGCTGCGTCGCGGGACAGCACAACCTTGTAAAGGTCTTCATGCGGGTCCGTTGCCATCGCTTTGGCATAGATTTCAGCCACAGCAGGGGCGGTGTCGGGGTGGCTTTCGCACAAATCGCGCAGCCCGGTTTGGATGAACAGTTGATAGCGCCCCAGTTGGTCGGCCAATTGACGTTGGAAATGTTGCAGCCAAGACGCGTCTGCCGCGCTGATCAGTGCGGCATGAAAGGCGGTATGGCGCCGGTTCCACAGATCAATATCGCTTTGCGTGCCAGTCACGGACATCGCAGGTGTGTTGGAAAGCTGGTGAAAGGCCCCAATGACCCGGGCCTCCCACGCATCATCCCCCCGCACAACGGATCGTTGGAACAACGTGCCTTCAATCGCGCTGCGACTATGTTCAAGATCAAGCAGTTCGCTGAAAGAGATACCGGCGACGCGAAACCCCTTGTTATGCGCGATGACGACAAGCTTTTCAGTGCTCAGACGGTTCAGACATTCGCGGATCGGGGTCACCCCAACCCCGTAACGGTCGGCCATCGCGGGCAGGCGCAGCGGGCTGTCGGGCGCAAGGCTTAACGACAGAATGTCGCCCCGCATCTGCGTATAAAGCGCATCCGATTTCGATTGGATTCTGTTCATGGGGCCTCACAATACCAATCGGTTTAGTTATTTCATATGAAATTGTCAATCGTATACGATATTTGGAATGGATATACGATGCTGCCAAGTAATAGCGCATTGCTTTCTCACAAAAGTCGCAGTTGGAGGTGGCGCGCACCTGTCGGATCACTACGGACGTATAAGCAACATTATGTAAAATTAGTCGTTTTCCGCATAAAGCATAGAATGGCCGCATTTTCGGTGTGGTCAGACGCTTTTGACCTGATGTTCAGGCCCGCGATGATCGCCCAACAAGAAGGTTTGCCTGCGTTTTTTCAAGCACAGGCGTTTGTGCGTCATGTTCATCAAACAGGATTTGACGGGCAAGGTTCGCCACAGTTGCACCGATATGCGCAGCACCCACATCAAGGGTTGTGATGCTGGGCTGGCAAATGCGCGCGACTTCAAAGTTGCCAAATCCCGTGACGGCAATGTCATCGGGCGCGTCCAGCCCATGGGCGCGCAGTGCCATCATCGCGCCAAAGGCGACCGGATCAGATACGCAGACCAAAGCATCCAGCTGTTTCACCCCTTCGATCTGTTGACCTACAACCTCAAATCCGTTGGTCATGGTCGCCGGTGCCGGCCCCGTGTCAAACACCACAACGGGATCAAGCCCGAATTTCTGTGCAGCCGCAATCGTCCCCAGCCGTCGGTCATGGCCGCGAAAATCTGAATCGGCATTTGCTCCCACAAACCCCAAACGTCGACAGCCAATTTCAGCCAGATGCGCAACAATATGTTCCATCGCATCATGGTTGGAAAACCCGACAACATGGCCCAAGGGCGCGCTTGGAACATCCCACATTTCAAAGATGGGCACGGACACGGTTTCAAGCAACTTGCGGGTGTCGTCGGTATGGGTGCCGCCGGTCAAAATTACGGCATCCGGCCTGCGGGCCAGAAGCTGTTTGATCATGCGTTCCTCTTGGTGAACGTCGTAATTCGTAATGCCCAGAAGCAATTGCAAATCCGTGTCCTCTAACGCGGATGTCATCGCTTTATGGGTGGCGGCAAAATTGGCGTTGTTGATGGACGGCAATGTCAGCGCGATAAATCCGCTGCGTTGGGATCGAAACGCTTGCGCGGTGCTGTCATATACGTATCCCAATTGTGACGCGGTGTCGCGCACCAGTTTACGTGTTTTCTCATTCACAGAACTGTCGGATTTGAGCGCACGCGACACCGTCATCGGTGACACACCGGCGATCTTTGCAACATCTCGCATTGTGACGCGTGCGTTCACGGTGTCCTCATTCGTTGTAGGCGTTCAGTTGGGTGACATGGTGATGGATCACCCCATCAAAGTAGGCCGCTACGATTTCTCCGGTTACCTCTTTTGACTGATAGCGGGCCGGGGATTCAAGGGCGCTGTGCATGGTGTCCTCATCAGGATAAGTCACAGCAAGAATCAGAGGAAATTCCGGCGCGCCTTCGTCGCGGTCTTCGCTGAACATCACACGCACCCCGACATTGCCGGGAAACTGCTTCCACAAGGGAACAAGCCGGTCGATAACGGCGGCCCTGAAATCTTCCGTCTGGCTACCTTTAATAGACCCTTGAAACAGGGCAAATCGCGTAATCATTCTGGCATCTCCTTTTGTGCGCCTTCAAAAAACTCCATAACGGTAGCTTGATCTTCACCCCCCAAGCCTGCGGCGGTCAGCATGCGGTGGATTTCTGCACAAAGTGCTGTCATCGGCATGGACGTCCCGGTCTGGCGTGACAGATCAGCGGCCATGTTCAGATCCTTCACCATATTGTCGATGCGCCCCGTGCGCCGGTAATCCTTGGTCGCCATGCGCGGCATGTATTCCTGCAACAAGGCGCTGTCTGCCCGCCCGCCTTTCAACGCCACGGGGATCTTTTCGGCATCAACGCCTGCGTCCTGGGCAAGCTTGGTAGCCTCGGCCACCGCCAAAAACCCTAACCCGCAGAGCACCTGATTGATGATCTTTGTGGTCTGTCCGGCCCCCGCGCCGCCCATATGCGTCATGTTGGCCGCCAGATCTTTCAACGCCTCTTGCGCGCGGGCAACATCTGCAACCGCACCGCCCATCATCAGCGTTAGCTCTCCGATCAACGCTTTGGGCGCTCCGCCTGATAACGGTGCATCGACCCATGCCAGCCCCAGTTCCGCTGCCTGATTGGCAAATGCGCGCGTCGATTCTGGATCAATCGACGACATATCGATGATCAACGTACCCGGTGCCGCACCCTCACTGATCCCGTCTTTGCCAAAGGCGGCGAGGCCGACAATCTTTGACGCATTCAAGCTGGTGATGACTGTGCTTGCTTCCTTGGCCGCAGCGGCAGCACTGGTGGCGGCGACGGCACCTTTTTGCACCAACACCTCTACCTTTTGGGTATCAAGATCAAAAACCGTCAGCCGGTTGCCCGCTTCTAACAAGCGGGTGCCAATAGCCCCGCCCATCGCGCCAGCACCAATCAAAGCAATGCTCTGGCTCATATCGTCATCTCCTTAATGTAGCGTTCTGATTGCCCAACCACGTCCGCAAACGGTTTTGCAATGTCGATCTGCGTACCCAATTCGTCGGGCGCCAATCGTTCGAGCGTGTCAAATTGGCTTTGTAACAGGTCGGGCGGCATGAAATGTGCGTCCCGCTTGGCCACCCGCGCCTGTAATACAGTTTCCTTTGCATCAAGATGCAGGAAGGCAACCTGTTCGTCTGCGCCTTTGCGGATGATATCGCGGTAACTGCGCTTCAATGCGGAACAGCCGATCACAACCGAACCGGACGTGTCACGCAACGCAATCCCCACTGATCTCAGCCACGGCGCACGGTCCGCATCCGTCAACGGTTGACCACCTGCCATTTTGTCGATGTTGGCCTGCGGATGCAGATCATCGCCATCAATAAAGGTCACGTCACAGCGGTCTGACAGCGCCTGCCCCACGGATGTCTTACCGCAGCCCGACACCCCCATGAGAACAAAACACCGCAACCTCAAAGGCTCGCCGTGATTCCACCGTCCACAAACAACGTGTGCCCGTTGACGAAACTGGAGGCAGAGGATGACAGGAACACAGCCGCGCCCACCAATTCTTCGACGCGACCCCACCGCCCTGCGGGTGTCCGGTTTTCAAGCCATGCGCTGAAATCCGTATCGCTTACCAAGGCTGCATTCAAAGGCGTGTCGAAATAACCCGGAGCGATGGCATTGCATTGCAAACCGTATTTGGCCCAATCGGTGGCCATCCCTTTGGTGAGGTTGGCAACAGCACCCTTCGTTGCGGTGTAGGGCGCGATGCCAGGCCGCGCCAGCGCGGTTTGAACGCTGGCGATATTGATAATCTTTCCCGCGCCGCGCCCAATCATATGCCGCGCCACCGCTTGGCCGACATGGAACACACTCGCGATATTGGTTTGCAACAGACGCTCAAACGCATCTGCCGGAAAATCCTCAAGCGCGGTGCGGTGCTGCATGCCTGCGTTGTTGATCAGAATATCAAACGTCCCGCGCGACGCCTCAAATGTATCGACCGCTGCGCGAACGCCCGCGTGATCCGTCACATCAAAGGCCAAGGTTTGCGCCCCATTGATTTGGGCCGCCGCGTCATCAAGTTTTGACTGGTTGCGACCGTTCAGGACCACCGCCGCCCCCGCTGCTGCCAACCCTTTTGCCAGCGCAAAACCAATGCCTTGGGACGAGCCTGTAATCAGGGCGCGTTTGCCCGCCAATGAAAAATCTGCTGTTCCGGCCACCTGTGTGCCTCCATTCTAGATCCATGCCCGGCGCGGAAACGACCCCCTTGCCAGACCAATTTGTTACCGATAACATGATACCGGTAACAACACGTGTCAAGCTAGGAATCGCAAATGACCAAACCTGTAATCCTGCAAGTTGGCCCCTACCCTGACTGGGATCAGGGCCCAATCGATAAAACCTTTGATGCAAAACGCCTTTTCGAAGCAGATGACAAAGTAGCGTTCCTGGCCGAACACGGCCCACAGATTAAAGCCATCGCCACACGCGGAGAAATGGGCGCAGACGCCGCGATGATCGCGGCCTGTCCGCAGCTTGAATTGATCAGCGTTTATGGCGTGGGCTATGATGCGGTTGATTTGAACGCGGCCAAAGAGCGTGGGATCAGGGTCACCAATACCCCCGACGTGCTGACCGAAGACGTCGCCGATCTGGGCGTTGCTATGATGCTATGCCAATCACGCGGGATGATCGGGGCCGAACATTGGGTGCGGGATGGATCATGGGCAAAACAAGGTTTGTATCCGCTCAAACGACGGGTGTTTGGGCGCAAGGCTGGTATTCTGGGTTTGGGTCGCATCGGGTTCGAGGTTGGCAAACGTCTGACCGGATTCGGCATGGATATCGCCTATAGCGACGTTGCGCCCAAGGATTTCGCGCCTGATTGGACGTTTATCCAAAACGCCAAAGACCTTGCCGCGCACAGTGATTTTTTGTTTGTCACCCTGGCCGCCTCCGCCGAGACGCGACATATCGTAAATGCAGACGTCCTGCGCGCGCTTGGGGCTGACGGCATGGTTATCAACATCAGCCGCGCCTCCAACATCGACGAAGAGGCCCTGATCGCCGCCCTGTCAGACGGCACCCTTGGTTCTGCCGCTTTGGATGTATTCGAAGGCGAACCGGATCTTGATCCGCGCTTTTTGAGTTTGCCGAACGTCTTGTTGCAACCCCACCATGCCAGCGGCACGATCGAGACGCGCAAAGCGATGGGCAAATTGGTTCGGGACAATTTGACCGCCCATTTTGCGGGCGATGCCCTGCTTACCCCGGTCTTGTGAGGTTGCGATGACACAGCATATGAAAACAATCGTCGCCCACGGTCCCAAAGATTTGCGCATCGAACAGCGCGACGTCCCCACCCCCAAGGCGGGTGAGGTTTTGATCGCAATAAAACGCGGCGGCATCTGTGGATCGGATTTACACTATTTCAATCACGGTGGCTTTGGCACTGTCAGGCTTAAGGAACCGATGATCCTTGGTCATGAAGTATCGGGCGAAATCGCCGCTTTGGGGACCGGCGTGGATGGATTGGCTGTAGGAGATCTTGTGGCCGTGTCACCATCGCGCCCTTGCTACACCTGCGCCTATTGCACCGAAGGCGTGCATAATCATTGCGAAAATATGCGGTTTTATGGCTCGGCCATGCCGTTCCCCCACATTCAAGGCGCGTTTCGCGAATTTATCGTGGCAGAGGCGCGGCAATGCGCGCCTGCCAATGGGCTTTCTGCGGGCGAAGCCGCTCTGGCCGAACCCTTGGCGGTGGTGCTTCACGCCGCAAAACGTGCGGGCGATCTGATGGGCAAACGCGTGCTTGTCACTGGTTGCGGCCCCATCGGGCAGCTTTCTGTTCTGGTGGCGCGTGCGGCAGGTGCCGCGCAGATCGTGGCGACGGATATGACCCCGTTCACCCTGCAAATGGCACAGAGCATTGGCGCGGATACGACGCATAATATGGCCGAAAACCCCAATGCGCTGGACGCCTATAGTACTGGCAAAGGACATTTTGATGTTCTTTTCGAATGCTCTGGCGTGGCGGTCGCGCTTGCTGGCGCGGTTGCAGCAATGCGACCTTGCGGAGTTATCATGCAGCTTGGCCTTGGCGGGGATATGACCCTGCCGGTTCAGGCGATGACGGCCAAAGAACTAGAATTGCGCGGATCGTTCCGGTTTCACGCGGAATTCTTTACCGCCGTGCGCCTGATGCAGGCCGGCCGCCTGAATGTGCAACCTTTGGTGACGCAGGCCCTGCCGCTAAAACGCGCTGTTGAGGCGTTTGAAATCGCGTCCGACCGGACAAAGTCCATCAAAACGCAAATCGCGTTCGACTAGGTCCCGCCTGTTTCAGACAGATGCCCCAATCGCCGCCAGGGCTGCTTTTGCAACCGCAATGTCCTGATCCGCACTGCCCGACCCGATGCCAATACCACCAACCAACTGGCCCTCCATTCGGATCGGCAACCCACCTCCAAGGCCCGTCACCTGTCCTTGGGTCGCAGCGGCGATATGTGGGCGCACCGCCTCGGGGATGGTATCGGAGGGTGCACCAATCGACGCAGCTGTGCGCGCTTTGGTCCGCGCGCTGGCGCGGCTAAGGTATTTCGCACCTTGCATACGCAATTCGCCCAGCGTTTCACCACTGACATCCACTATAACGATGCACTGAGGCTGCCCCAGCCGGGTCGCCGTATCCGCCGCTTGGTAAAGCATCGCCAGAACGGCAGCGTCCGTTAATCGGAGCGAAGGTGTCGTGAATTGCGTCATATTGGTTCCTTCAGGATTTTATCAACCACCAGCATCGGTTCCAAAGACCGCCTAGACGGGAGAGACCCCGTTGACGTTCAGATACACCGCATAAAGCGAGGTGGTTCCCGCAATGAACAAACGGTTCAGCTTGGCACCCCCAAAACAGACATTGCCGACAAGTTCAGGGATGTGAACCTTCCCAATCAGGATGCCATCTGTATTCAGGCAATGCACCCCATCCGCAGCCGAACTCCAGATACGGCCGTGGGTGTCGACCCGAAACCCGTCAAACAACCCATTCGTGCAGGTGGCGAACACCTCTCCACCCGACAGCGTGCCATCATCCGCGATCGTGTGGCGGCGGATGTGTTTGGGGCCGTCCTTAGTGTGGGTCACGCCACTGTCTGCAATGTATAAAAATTGCTCATCTGGGGAAAAGGCCAAGCCGTTGGGCTTGTCGTAGTCATTTGCCACGCAGGTAATCGCACCATTCGCATCAACACGGTAGACATAGCATCCGGCTTGCTCTTGTTCTGCGCGATCCCCTTCATAATCCATTAATATTCCGTAAGAGGGGTCGGTGAACCAGATCGACCCGTCCGAGTGCACCACCACATCATTCGGAGAGTTTAGGGGTTTGCCGTCGAACTGATCGGCAATCACCGTGATTGATCCATCAAGTTCCGTCCGCGTGACACGGCGGGTCAGGTGTTCACAGGTGATCAGACGCCCCTGCCGGTCCACAGTCTGACCGTTTGAATTGTTCGAAGGCTGGCGAAAGGTCGACACCGATCCGTTGGTGTCATCCCAGCGCAGAATACGGTTGTTGGGAATATCGGACCATAGCAGATAGCGCCCCGCAGCACACCAAACCGGCCCTTCGGACCACCGGGCCCCGGTCCAAAGCCGTTCAACCCGTGCATGCCCGACAAAGCACCCCTCAAACTCCGGCTTAATCACCTCAAATCCGGTGCCTTCAATCATGCCGAACATAGGGTATCCATTCTCCGTCATCCTTCCTAGTGTCTTGAAAAAGACGCCCCCATCAACAGTCAATTGGTGGGGGCACCCTGATTATATCTTAACGCTCAAGCGCGCCAACACCCGAAAAGCGGAACGCCTCTTCCTGAAGCGCGTCCAGTTCTGCGGCAGACATCTGATCGTGTGCGACAGTGATGCGGCCAAGGAACACCAACGGCATTTCATCCGCACGCCCTTCCAGATCGGCCTTGATCGCTTCGGCGGTCGCAGCACCTACGTCATCGCCCATGCGCATTGGGGTTGCGTCCAGTTCACCCCTGCGGATCGCGTCCAGCTCAAGGCCAGTGCCGCCCCAACCGGTCGAGAAGATTTCACCTTCCTTGCCCATGGACACCTGCGCCTCAACGCTACCCATTGCCATAGCGGTGTTGGCGTTATGGATGATCGTTGCCTCTGGGTAGGCCTGCATGATCAGTGATGTACCGTCAAAGCCGCCTTCGCGCTGGTACTCACCGTAGTGTTCATAAACTGTCGTCCAGCCCGCTTTGGTTTCAACACAGTCTTTGAAATCACCGGATCGCTGGTTGTCCGTGATGCCCGGAATACCGCGGTTCATGGCCATGGTCACGCCTTCGCCCAAACGCCCGATCATGTAATCACACATGGTCAACGCACCAGCAGCAGATGAGAAGTCGAACCATGCATCGGGCTGGTTTTCAAGGTCTTTCAACGGCGTGTGGAACGCCCAAACATAGGTGCTGAACCCGTCATTGCCCGACAGTTTGTCGATATTGTCCGCCTGAATCTCAAGCTCGGACGGACCAAAGATGACATAGTCATAAAGGTCCGCGTCCTGTTCAACCTGACTGGCATAGGTCGCCTGCAAGGAATGTTCGATCTGGCGGCTGGCGAATTCTGTCGTCTCATAGGCGATGCCCAATTCGTCCAAGCGTTTGGTCATTGCAAGGTAGTTACGCGCCCAGAAGTCAGATGTATCCGCCGACGGATAAATCAGCGCAATCTGCACGGGTGCATCAATAGAACCGGTGAAGGCAACCGCGTCCGTACCCACGACCGCTTGCAACGCCTCCAGCTTGCCTTCGGCGTTGACCTCACCGGGGACCCAATAGTTGCGATCCTCAATGCCTGGCAATTCCTTCAGCGGTAGGCTGGCATGGCCGTCCGCAAACGCTGTGCTGCCAAAAGCGACGGTTGTCATTAGGGTTGCTGTTGTTAAGAGTCTCATGATGGTTCCTCCCTTTGCATGAGAGCGGAGCCAATCGCCGGGCCGGGGCTGCATCCCCGGTCCGGCACCCCGCTGAATACCGTTCAACCGCTTGGTGCGGACGATCCGGCAAAGATGGCGCCAAGCGCCAGAAGCGCGATCAACCCCCCGATAAGGGCCGCCGAAAGGCGCATCATTTTTTGACCTTCAGGTGTCATCAG
Organism: uncultured Cognatiyoonia sp.; assembly: GCA_964414165.1. Lineage (GTDB taxonomy): Bacteria > Pseudomonadota > Alphaproteobacteria > Rhodobacterales > Rhodobacteraceae > Cognatiyoonia. Next base: position 28,953 of record CAYPVL010000005.1, on the reverse strand, counting down.
GCCGGCAAACCAGCCGCCCGCACCGTCACGGTCTTTCTTTTGCATCCATGCGTATAAAGCCACGGAACTCACGATCACGACGCCCGAGGCGACGGATTGCCAGAAAAACTCGATCCGCAAGGTGACAAGCGCATTGATCATCATGCTGAGCAACAACACACCGGCGAATGACCCAAGGATTGATGCGCGCCCCCCGAACAAGGATGTGCCACCGACCACGACAGCCGCAATCACATGAAGATTAAAATAGGGGGCCGAGGTGGCCTGAATGGCGTTCAGTTTGCCGGTCAGCATCACGCCCGCCAGGGCCGCACATGCGCCACATAGGACGTAAGCGTAAACTTTGTGCCTGTTGACCGAGATACCCGTCAGCTCTGCCGCTTCGGGGTTGGACCCGATGGCGATGGTGTAGCGTCCGAAATAACTGCGCGTCAGCAACAGATAGCCCGCAATCATCGTGGCAATGCCAATGATAACAGGGATCGGGATGAAACCGGGGATCTGGCCGCGCCCAATATCCGTAAGGAAATCCGGGAACCGCGCCAGCACCAACCCCTTGGCAAGCACAAGCGCAAAGCCGCGATAGACAAGGTCCATGGCCAACGTCCCGATCAGATCGGGCACATTAAACCGCGTGATGATTAACCCGTTGATTAACCCCATCACCGCACCAAGCATGATCGCAATAGGCACAGCCACATAGACACTAAAGCCATATTGTTTGATCAGGAACGCCATCATGATCCCAGACAATGCTGCAATCGACCCAATCGAAAGATCAATTCCGCGCTGGGTGATAACAAAGGTCATCGCCATGGCCATGGGCATGTAAAGTGCAGCATCCAGCAGAATAAGGTTCAAGTTCGTTGCGCGGAAATACCGCGCTGGTTCAACCACGCCCATGAACAGCAAGATCGCAAGGATCATCGCCATCGGCCCGATGATCGCAATATACGGTTCAAGCCGTTCGCGCAGCGACTGTGGGGTCTCAAGAGATGTGTCTGCCTGTGCCATTATGCGGCCTCCTCTGCGCCAACGATGAGGCCAAGAACCTCTTGAACTGTGCTTTGCGATGTCTCTACCACGCCCACCCGGCGCCCGCGTCGCTGCACGTGAATGCGATCAGACACTTGAAACACATCATCCAGCGAATGCGAGATCAGGATGACGGCAATACCTTGCGCCTTGACGGCCTCGATCAGTTTCAGGGTGCGCGCGGTTTCCTGCGGACCCAAAGCGGCCGTGGGTTCATCCATAACCAATAGTTTCAGGTCTTCCTGATACACAGCGCGGGCAATCGCCACCGCTTGGCGCTGGCCACCTGACAGGCTTTCGGTGGGAGCATCCATTGATTTCAGGCGCACGCCCAGCCGGTCCAGCAAAATCCGCTCCGTTTCGGATCGCATCCGCTTGTTGTCCAGCAATGGCATCCCCAGGACACGTTTGGTCAGCTCATTGCCTAAAAACATATTTGATGCCGGGTCCAGATGGTCGGCCAGCGCCAGCGTTTGATAAACCGCATCAATACCCATCGCCGTGGCTTCGGCATGGCTGGAAAAATGAACCTCGGTCCCATCCAGATAAATGTGGCCCGCCGTAGGCTGATAGACGCCGGTAAGAATTTTGATCAGTGTTGATTTGCCTGCGCCATTGTCCCCGACAATGGCAAGTACCTCTCCGGCGTGCGCATCAAGGTCGACGTCAGACAGGGCCGTGACACCCCCGAACCTTTTGGTGATTCCGCGCATTGTGATCAGGGGTTGTTTGGTCATTATCTGGTTTCCTCAAATAGATCGGACACACCCTTACTGCACGCCAAAAGCGTGACCTGGACGCGCGGAACGGGTGGTGTTCATTGCCCCCCGCACATAGGGAGAATTCGCGGGGGGGCTTTGGTCAGGCCACAGGCAGCGGCCTGACACGGTGTTTTGGAAACTTACTGCGTCCAGATAGCCTTATAAGCGTCGCGATAAGGGGTATCAGGATCGAACGCGTTGCCTTCGACCTTCTCAAGCCCTTCTGACGTGACCAACGCCGGTGACGTGACATAACCAGAACAGGCTTCACCCTGAACAGCACGGTTCAGTTCATCAACCAGCTGCCAGCCCTGAAGGTTCAAAGGCTCTGCCACCGTGATTGTCTGGTAGTTTCCAGACCGAATACGTTGGAAAGATGCTTCAGAGCCATCACCGGCAGACCCGGCCTGCGGACCATTGGCGCTGTCAATTCCAGCCGAGGCCAAAGCGGGGCCCATGAAATCGAAATACAGATCGTTGATGGCCAGCGCATGTGTCCAGTTATCCCCGTATTTCTGCAACAGCGATGTGGTCAGCGGACCCATGCGCGACGATGTGTCGGCAATCGGCGTATCCACATATTCCAGCACTGTCCCACCGCCGGCTTCGATCACTTCTTGCAGGCGGTCGGCCTTGTCGATGGCGATCTGGTAGGTGCTATCGGTAAAGATCACGACACCCACATCATCGCCGCCATCTTCCAGCGCCCACTCTGCCGCAACCTCAGATACGGTCATCGCATCCGTGGATACATTGGCAAAAATGCCACCGGGCGCATCACAGCCGATAACAGGCCCCGAATGCCATGCCACCATTGGAATGCCAGCGGCTGTGACGCCTTCAAGTGCGGCCTGCTGTTCCACAGCATCAAACCCGTTGATGATGATCCCATCAGGCTGCAGCGCCATCGCTTGACCAATCGCTGCGGTCCGGCCTTGAATGGACCCGGCTCCGTCCAGCACGCGAACATCCCATCCGATAGCAGCTGCGGCCTCCTCAACCCCACTGGTCACCCCAAGGATCCCGCCGTTCTTCAGATCACCGGCCAGCACAACAATAGAGACATCTGCCTTTGCGTTCGGGCCATCTGTCGGGCCGTCCCATGGCACCTCTGCGGTGCCTGTTCCGGCCAACATGGTTGTGGCCATCAGGCCTGCGATAAATGTACGTTTTTGCATTTTGGTTTCCTCCCTTTGCAATTGATTTCAGCGCTTGGCTGCACCCTTTCTGCGCTGTGCGTATCCTGCGATGCCGATGGCAATCAGCAGGGTTACTCCGTTGAACAATGGCTCGACCCAGAAAGAGCCACCGAATTGTTGAATGCCCGAAATCCCGACAGCGAGGATGGCAACACCAATGATGGTGCCCCACACATTCACCCGCCCGGGCTTGATCGTTGTGGACCCAAGGAAAGCGCCCACAAGGGCGGGCAACAGGAACTCAAGTCCTACCGACGCTTGCCCGATCCGCAATTTTGACGCCAGGATCACACCCGCCAACGCGGTGAGCGTACCAGAGGCCATGAACGCCCCGATCACATATTTGCGCGTCGGAATACCATTAAGCTGGGCTGCCCGCTGGTTCGCGCCAATCGCGTATAAATACCGGCCCACTGGCGTGTATTCGAGGACGACCCAAAGAACCAATGTGATCGCGAGCAGATAAAATCCCGTAATCGGCAGACCAAAAACAAAGGTGGTCGAGATGTCATAAAACCCTTCAGGCAGGCTGCCCACCATCTGACGTCCACCCGTGTGCCAAAGTGCCAGCGCATAAAGCACGGTGCCCGTGCCCAAAGTGGCGATGAAACTGTCGATCTTGGCGACCTCGACCAGCATCCCGTTCAGAAACCCGGTGAACGCGCCCAGAACCAGTACAACGGCAACAGCAATCGGCCATGGCAGGCCCAGCATGGTCTGCAAGCTGATGGCAAGAATGTGCCAGAGCACAATACCGTAACCTACGGTCAGATCGATCCGCCCCGCCGCCATGGGGATCATCGCCCCCAGCGACAAAAGCGCGATAATCGCCTTGTCTGAAATGATCGCCCGCAAGTTTAACATGGTTGGGAAGGTGTTAGGTAGCAAAACCGAAAACAGCCCGATCAAAAACACGGTCAGAATAACAAGGCCATAGACCGGCAGAAACCGCATCACTTTTTTGCCAAAGCTCAGGCCCTTCAGTTCCGCCTTGGTCGGCTCAAGCGCACTACTTTCAAGCGATTGCATGGGATGCTTCCTTTCCTGTACCGGCGTTACTTGCCGATGCGGTTTGTATAAGATTTTCAGTCGAAAGCCGCGTGCCCGTCAGTTCGTCAACGATGGCACCTTGGCTAAATACGATGGCGCGGTGGCAGATCGTTGCGATCTCTTCAAAATCGGTGGATACGACAAGAATACCGATCCCCTGCCCCAACGCTTTGTTCAGCAATGCGTAAATCTCGGCTTTGGCACCCACATCGACACCCGCAGTCGGATCTTCGCAGATCAAAAGGGCGCGTTTGGTGGCCAGCCAGCGACCGATGACGACTTTTTGCTGGTTACCCCCGGACAATGCCTCAATGGCGAGGGATGGATCATTGGGCGATAGCCCCAATTCGCGGCCGATGTCTTCGGCCTGCGCAGCTTCTTTCCCCGGGGTGAGGAAGCTTAGCAATTTACGGCCAATGCCATCGGGATTGATGAATGTGTTCTCTCGAATTGTCAGGCTCATGGCAACGGATTCTTCAGTGCGGTCCTTGGCCACAAGACCAATACCCGACCGCATTGCTGTCTGCGGCTGGGACAAGTTTGGAGTTTTTCCGTTCAGGCGTACCTCGCCGACATGGGGTTCAACGCCAAACAACGCCCGCGAAATGGCCTCGTGACCGGCGCCGCGCAACCCGACAAGACCGACAATTTCACCCTGCTTCAATTCAAAATCAAGCGGGCCAACTTGCCCCGCTTCAAAGCCTTTAAGGGATAGAATTGTTTCCCCCGGGGCATCGTTCGTCTTGACGGTGGCACGGGTTTTGCGACCGACGATTTTCATAACAAGCTCTTCTGGGGTGGTGTGTTCAATTGCGCGCATGCCGACCATCTGCCCATCGCGCAGCACTGCCACGCGGTCCGCAATCTGGAAAATTTCGTCCAGGCGGTGACTGACATAGATCATGCCCACGCCCTTTTCGCGCAAGGGACGGATGGCTTTGAACAGACGTTCAACCTCATCAGCAGGCAAGGACGCGGTGGGTTCATCCAAAACCAGAAATTCGCTGTCCACAGCCAAGGCGCGTGCGATGGCCACCAATGATTTTTCCGTGCGCGACAAATCTTCAACGCGGGTACTGGGATCAAAATCACAGTCCACCTTGGCAAGGGCGTCCTGCGCAAACCGCTCAACATCTGCCCATTGAATAAGGCCCGATTTCTTTTTGAACCCAAGCGCGAGCGCGATGTTTTCGGCTACCGTCATCCATTCGATCAGGCCAAGGTCTTGGTGAATAAAGGCCACCTTCTGGCGCTCACCAAAGCCCGCTGGCCGGTGCGCATAAGGCTGCCCATCAATTAATACCTGACCACTGTCAGCTTTATGAATACCGCCCAGAACCTTGATCAGCGTTGACTTGCCCGCACCGTTCTCGCCCAACAGTGCAACAATCTCACCGCGGCCAACCGCCAAGGACACGTCACGCAGCGCGTAGGTGCCACCGAAATGTTTGTCGATGCTGTCAAAAAACAGACCGGTGTCGCGCTGCTCTTCCATGTGTCCTCCCTTGCTACGATTCAAGCGGTTTGATAGCGTTACCCGTAACGTAACCGAAGTCTTCGAGGATTTACCTTCACAGTCAAGAAGAAAAGTTACCGGTAACTTAAAAAGTGAAAATGGCCGACAAAGTGAGCAAAAACAATAAAGTAAGCCTTGCAAAGGTGGCTCAGGCCGCAGGTGTCTCTAAGATGACCGCGAGCCGTGTTTTACGTGGTGAGGGCGGATATTCTGAAAAGACTCGTGATAAGGTCATGGCCCAGGTCGACGCTTTGGGCTACCTGCCGAATCGCCTCGCGACGGTTTTTGCAGGCGACCAGACGTCCACATTTGTCGGCGTTTCTATCCCCGATCTGGGCAACGAAGTCTTTGCCCAAGTCCTTGAAGGAATTGATCGCAAGCTGGGGTCCTTTGGCTATCAAACCGTCCTCGGTCTGACCCAACACACGCTCAAAGAAGAAGAGAAATGGATTGAGACCGTGCTGTCATGGCAACCTGCCGGATTGATCCTGACGGGCCGGTCCCACATGCCGCGCGCCACCGACATGATTCAGAACGCAGGTATTCCGATCGTCGAAATCTGGGATCTGAATTCAAGTCCGATCGACGTCAGCGTCGGCATTGCGCATTTTGACAGCGGCTATGAAATGGGCCGCTATCTGATTGGGCTAGGGTATCGCGCCTTTGGCTATGTTGGCACATCCCATGATACCGCCAACGCCGCGTCCCGCCGACTTGATGGGTTCCAAAAAGCGATCACGGATGGGGCTGGCACGTTGATACGGCAATTCTGTCTGCATGATGCTGCGACATTCTACCCGGGATTTTATGGGACAGAACAGCTGCTGGCCACGGGTGCCAAGATTGATTGCATATTCTATCAGAACGATTCAATGGCCTTTGGCGGGTCGCAATACTGCGACCGGATCGGGCTGTCGGTTCCCGATGATATCGGAATAGCGGGCTGGGGGGATATGCCCATCTCATCTGTTCTGGGCAAACGGCTGACATCGATCCACGTGCCGCATATCAGGCTTGGGCAACTGGCCGCGCAAGCCATGGTCGCCCGACTGTCTGGCGAGGCGGTGCAACATTGTCAGGACGTGGGGTTTCATCTGGTCCCGGGGCGCACAACAAAGCAGATATCATAGCCTCTTATGCAGACCGACCATCCAAAGTAAGATAGGGGCGCGCGTTCATCCGGCACGGCCATGCGACGGGGCATATTGATCACACCAAGGGCGATGTCGCGAATGATTTGCTTTGGCGACCATCACGCTTGCGCCGGTCTTCTTCGGCTGCAATTGCAGCGTCCAGTGGCGCGCGGTCGGTCAGGCCGGAAAAGTTGGTGCTGGTGGGCATCACGTGGGCGATATGCAGGTACCGTTCCTGTGCCACGTCATAAAGCCGTCTCAGTTCGGCCAAGGGATCAGGGTGATCATCGGCACGCAGATCAAGCCAGGGAAAATCCTCGGACCGGTGAATGCGCAGCGCCGCTGATTGCTTGCCGCGCTTGTCACCACCTGCGGCCTCACCAGCCTCCATGGCCGTCATCAGCCGTTCGGCAAACGCCAATTCAGGATGCGCCTGAAAGGCTGCAAGCGTGTCGGTGATGACTTTTTCACCAACCAACATGTTGCCTGCAACCGAAACACCATCCCCGATCACATGTCCACACCAGTCGATGCAATCCGCACCCGTGTGCACCGCTTGCCGCCCTTCCCCGTCAATCATATGTGCCTGACGCTGGGCCTGCCCGCCATCGCGGGCCACCAGATCAGCAATGATATCTGGGGCAACCTCTCCAGCGGTCATCCGTTCAGCGGCCTCAAGCCCCCAAAGTGGATTGACGAAGGCTTGGGTTGCAACCGCGCAGCTTTCACCGCGGATGTGCGGGACAAGTGACCCAACGGCAAAAAAGCGCGACGCAGCGGCGATGCCAAGCTGGCCGGTGGCGGGATCGCGGGCAACGATGGAATAGGTCATCCTTTAACGCCCCACCGCATAGGCCTGCATCAGGCGCGGTGTTGCGCCCGCCCTTAACAACCCATCCGGCGACCGGGATGCGGCGGTCAGACGTCCGACTGTCCAAGGCGCGGCCACTTCGACATCGTGCCCCCGGCGGCGAAGATCACTGATCACATCCTCACCAAGGGCGGGTTCCAGCATCAGGTGACCGGGGCGGGTGCCGCGCGGGTAGAATGACGCTTGGAAATGACCGGTGTGAAACAGGGGCGAGTCGATGCCTTCCTGCAAGTTCAGACCGCCATGCACCAGCCGTAGCAGCAGGATCAGTTGCCATTGATCTTGCTGGTCCCCTCCCGGCGTACCGAACGCATATTGCGTGCCATCAGGCCCCTGCGCCATAGAGGGCGAAAGCGTGGTACGCGGGCGACGTCCCGGCGCAAGCGATGTGGGCAATCCTTCATCAAGCCAGAACATCTGTGCCCGCGAATTCAGCGGCATCCCAAGACCCGGCACCACCGGGGATGATTGCAGCCAACCACCCGATGGCGTTGCTGAAACTGCGTTGCCCCATTTGTCGATCACATCGATATGGACGGTATCGCCCTTACGCTCTGTCAGATGCGCCATTGTGGGTTCACCCGCGCCAACGCCCGGCCCGGCAGAGCGATCTACCCCCGCGCGCGCAATCGCGGCATCTGCCCACCCTTCAAAACCTTCAATCCGACCGGGGCGCTGATCGTGCGAGGCCGTCGAACCGATTAAGGCATTGCGGCTTTGCGCATAGTCACGCGATAACAACGTATCAACCGGCAGATCGGTGTGGGTCGGATCGCCATAGTAAGCTTCCCGATCCGCGAAGGCCAATTTCATCGTCTCGGTGACCTGATGCACAAAATCCGCCCCGTTCAAATCCATCGACGCCACATCACTGCCCGCAAGCATGCGCAAAGATTGCAACAAGGTCGGCCCTTGGGTCCAAAGCCCACCTTTCCAAGTCGTCCACCCCTCATAATCAACGCTTAGCGGGGCCTCATAAGACGCTTCCCACGTCGCCATATCCTGCCCCGTCAGCACGCCCTTGCGACGCGCGCCTGCGGCGTCCATCACGCAGGCCTCGGCCATCCAATCATCAATGGCCTCGGCGATGAACCCTTGCCGGAAGATGCGCCGCGCTTGTGTGATTTGCTGGGCGCGGCCCTGCACGGTCTCTGCCTCGCGCAGCAGCCGTTCCCATGTGTCGGCAAGGGCGGGATTGCAGAACAGGCTGTCAGCGGCGGGGGCATGACCACCCGGAAGCCATGTGTCGTAAGATGTCGGCCATTCGTCGCGGAAAAAGTCGCCCAGATCCGCAATGGTGGCGGAAACGCGCGGCAGGACAGGATGGCCGTGGCGCGCATAGTGAATGGCCGGCTCAAGAATATCGCGCAGCGGCAGGCGTCCATGGTCGGCCAGCATCAGCATCCACGCATCAAACGCGCCGGGAATAACCGTGGCCAGCAATCCAGACCCCGGGATCAGATCAAGCCCTTCGGACCGGTAATGTGCGATGGTGGCCCCGGCCGGTGCTGTGCCTTGCCCGCAAATCATGCGCGGCGTGTCTTCACCGGCCAGCCGGATCAATGCAGGCATATCGCCCAGCGGGCCGTTCAGATGTGGTTCGACCACATGCAGCACAAACCCCATGCCAGCGGCAGCATCAAAGGCCGAACCGCCCTGTTCCAGAAGCTTCATACCAACGGCAGAGGCGATCCAATGGGTCGATGTGCACATGCCGAACGTGCCTTTAAGTTCCGGTCGCGTGGTGAAAGACATGTGGTGTCCCCTGTATCAGTTGTCGCGAGGATCAAGCGCGTCGCGCAGCCCGTCCCCCAAAAGGTTGAAGCCAAGCACAACAAGAAAGATCGCCATGCCCGGATAAAGCGCCATCCATGGCGCCTGTTCCAGAAAATTCTTCGCCACATTCAACATCGCCCCCCAAGAGGGCGCGGGCGGTTGCTGGCCAAGCCCCAGAAAGCTCAGGGCGGCTTCAGCGATGATGGCTGTGGCAATGGTCAACGTGCCCTGCACAAGGATCGGTGGAAAGATGTTGGGCAGGATGTAACGCCAGATCAGCGCCAGATGCCCCACCCCAATCGCGCGGGCACTTTCGACATAATCCTCGGTCATCACCGCAAGCGTCTGTGCGCGTGCAAGGCGGATGAAAACAGGCGTCGCCGACACACCAATCGCGATCATCGCATTGGTCAGCGACGGCCCCAGAAAGGCGGCCAGCGCAATCGCAAGGATCAGAAAGGGCGCGGCCAGCAAGGCCTCGGTCACGCGGCTGATCGCAGCATCGCTCCAGCCCCGCCAGTATCCGGCAATGACACCCAAGGGCACGCCCAAGGCCACCGCAATCAGAACGGAAACGACACCGGCCAGCAAAGACGCCTGTGCGCCCCAGATCATCCTTGAAAGCACATCGCGCCCAATTTCATCCGTACCAAACAGATGCGCCGCACTCGGCGCTTTGCGCACAGCGCCCCAATCGGTTTCCACAGGCCCCGGAAGGGGCAGAAGCGGCGCAAGCAAGGCCACGACAACGAAAAATACCACGATGGTGCCGCCCAACAGGGCGGATGGGCTTTTCTTGAATTTCGCCCAGACACGGCTTTTGCGTTTAGGAAGGGCCGGGTCTGCGGCAGAGGCCCCAGTGTCAGGTATGGCTGTCATGTGTCCCTCATGCGCGGGTTCAGGACGCGGTAGGCCGCATCTGCCAGAATGTTCATGAAGATGAAGGCAATCCCGGTGCACAAAACGATGCCTTGCACCACGGCGTAATCCCGGTTGAACACAGCATCAACCACCAGTTTTCCAAAGCCGGGGATTGTAAAGATTTGCTCTGTCAGAACGGCACCGGCAAGCAGTTCACCAAACAAAAGCGCGGTGACCGTGACGACAGGTACAAGCGCGTTGCGCAAGGCGTGTTTGATCAGGACACTATGTTCGCGCAAGCCTTTGGCGCGCGCCGTGCGCACGTAATCCGATTGCAGCACACTTAACATGGCTGATCGCGTGTGGCGCATCAGGGTGGCTGCGGTCGCCGTGCCCAAGACGATGGCGGGCATCAACATGGTACGGATGGATTGCAGCGGGTCTTCGGAAAAAGGTTGATAGCCAGAGGCGGGAAGCCAGCCCAGTTTCACCGACACCAGCAGGATCAGCATGATACCCAGCCAAAAGTTGGGAACAGACAGCCCCGATAAGGCAATCAGATTGGCCAGCCAGTCGACCCATGTGCCCTTTTTGTAGGCCGATATCACACCCGCCGGGATACCAATAACCATCGCAATGATCAGCGCCATAACGGCCAGTTGGATCGTAACGGGCAGCTTTTCACCGATCAATTCTGTCACAGGTTGGTTGGTGCGCAGGGATATGCCCAGATCGCCGCGCAGGGCGTTGCCCGCCCAGGCGAAATACTGGACGATGATTGGATCGTTCAGGCGGTATTTCTCACGCAAGGCTGCAATAAGATCAGGATCACGCTCTTCCCCGGCCATCACAAGCACGGGGTCCCCCGGCAGCAGCTTTTGCAAAGAGAACACAAAGATCGAGATCAGGATAATCGTCGGGATCGCGATCAGAAGGCGACGGGACAAAAAGCCAAGCATGCGCAGGTCTCCAAATGCGGCCCGGCCAAAAGGCCGGGCCAAAGCGCCAATCAGTTCTGGCTGACACCGTGAAGGCGGATCATACCATCAGGATAGGCCTGAAAGCCCGACAGGCTGTCATCCAATGCCCAAATCCAAACCGGGTGGTAAAGATAGACAATCGGCATGTCGTCCTGCAGGACGGCAACAGCAGCGTTATAGCTTTCTTTGCGCACTGCAGGATCGGTTGAAAGACGTGCTTCGTTCAGAAACCTGTCAACATCCGCGTTGGCATAATCTGCATCATTCAAGCCACCGTCACTGGTCATGAACGGGTGAATGTTCCCATCGGGATCGACCCGCCCGGACCAGCCAATCTGACTTGCCGTGAATTCACCTGCGGACTGATCGGCCAGAAGCGTCGCGAATTCCTTGGCGGCCAGTTCAACAGTAATCCCGGCCTCAGCGGCCATCGCCTGGACGACCTGCATTACTTGGGTCTGAACAGGGTTATTAGGCACCTGAACTTCGATGGTGATGCCATCGGCAAAACCAGCCTCGGCCAAAAGGGCCTTGGCGGCGTCCACATCACGTGCAGGAACAGGGAAATCCGCATTGTACCAGGGTGAGGCAGGCGAAAACGGCTGGTTGCCCGGTGCAAAAGCACCTTCAAAAACCACTTGGTTCAAGGCATCCCGGTCGATCGACAGCGACAGGGCCTGACGCACAAGGGCAGATTGACCCAAGGGGTTATCGGCGCGCGCGCCATTTGCAATATTGGCCGTAATACCCTGATAGCCAAGCGACGTAGCGCGCTCTAGCTGCAGGCCGCTATCGGCTTCAACAGAGGCCACATCGGTGGCGGCAAGCCGCTCAAGCATGTCAAGATCACCAGCGCGTAGGTTTGCAAGGCGCACCGTTGTGTCCGCGATTGGCAGGAAGGTTACGCTGTCAAAATTGATCTCATCCGCGCGGTAATAATCCGCGAACTTCTCAAGAACGATACGATCCTGCTGGATACGCTCGACAAATTTGAAGGGGCCGGCGCAAACCGGAGCGGCACCGAAATCCTCACCAGCAGCTTCAAAGGCGGTGGGCGACAGCATCATGCCGGACCGGTCGGCGAACTGGGCGATCAACGTCGCATCCGGGGCCGAAAGGGCCATCTTGATCGTGGTGTCATCCACGACTTCCCAGCTTTCAATGGACCGGACTTCAGATTTGCGCCGCGAGGTTTCAAGGTTCTTTGACCGGTCAAGATTGGCGGCCACGGCATCTGCATTAAACGGGGTGCCATCGTGGAACACCACATCATCGCGTAGCGTCATCGTCAGCTCGGTACCATCCGCGTTCCAGTCCCAGCCCGTTGCCAAAGCGGGCACAATTTCAAGATCAGGGGTGATATCAACCAGCTTGTCGCACAAGGACGCATAGACGATGCGGCCCACAAAGGTGCGGGATTGATCGGGGTCCAGAATATCGGGATCATCCTGAAGCCCGATCTTAAGATCCTGAGCATGCGCCATGCTTGTGCTTAGTGCGAAAAGCGCGGCGGACGTAAGTAGGTTGCCAATACGCATCATGTCTTCCTCCTAGGGGGTTGGTTTGTTGTTTGTTGTCGGTGGTTCATTGGTGACGCGGGCTGCGCTGTAGATGTCAAAGCGCTTTGCTGCCGCAGCAGAACGGTGGACGATGTCGGGCTGGATGCCTTTCAGGACAAGATCCTGCGTAAAGTGGCAGGCCACCATGCGCCCATCGCCGATGTCGCGCAGGGCCGGTGCCTCAGACTGGCACTTGGCTTTTGCGTAAGGACACCGCGTGTGAAAACGACAGCCGGGTGGGGGCGCAATCGGATTGGGCGGATCGCCCTCAACAGCCACATGCGCCTTGCGGGCACCGACGGCCGGGATCGGGATCGCCGCAAGAAGGGTTTCGGTATAGGGATGCGCTGGCGCGGCAAACAGCGCGTCCGCTGGGCCAACTTCGACGATCTTGCCCAGATACATCACGCCAACACGGTCTGCCATGTGCCGGATCACGGCCAAATCATGGGCGATAATGATCAAGGTCAGCCCAAATTCATCCTTCAGGTCCTCAAGGATATTGATCACCTGCGCCTGCACGGACACATCAAGGGCGCTGACAGGTTCGTCCCCAATTACCAATTTGGGGCCGGTCACAAGGGCGCGGGCGATGCCGATGCGCTGTCTTTGGCCTCCGGAAAATTCATGCGGATACCTGTCGGCATGTTCCGGGCGCAGGCCCACGCGCGTCAAAATCCGGGCCACGGCAGCACGGCGTTCCGCGCCCGTGCCAATCTTATGCGTGCGCAAAGGTTCTTCGATCAAAGCGCCTACGGTCATGCGCGGGTTAAGGGACGAAAACGGGTCTTGAAAGATGAACTGGATTTCAGCACGCAAGGCGCGCAGCGCTTTGTCGGACAAAGCGCCAATATCACGGCCGTCGTATGTAACCTGTCCATTGCTGGGTTCAATCAGGCGCACCAAAAGGCGCGCCAGCGTGGATTTCCCGCACCCGGATTCGCCCACAATTGCAAAGGTTTCGCCTTCGCGGATTGCAAGGTCAACGCCGTCCACAGCGCGCACGACGGTGGGATCACCAAACAGGGGTTTCTTGGTGACAAACCCTTTCTTCAGGTCGTGCGCTTCTAGGATGTGCGTATTGCTCATGCGATGCGCGCCTCAGTCGCAGAAGCCGTGGCTTCAAGGGGGGCGCGCCAGCACGCAACGTGGTGTCCGGGTGAAATCGCAGTCATCGGCGGGGAGGCGGCGCAATCGGATGCCGCAAAAGGGCAGCGCGCCGCAAAACGGCATCCGGCAGGCATATCAAGGGGGCTGGGCACGCTGCCGGGGATCGTCACCAGCCGCGTGCGCACGCCGCCCAAGGCGGGCATCGAACTGATCAGGCCAAGCGTGTAGGGATGCTGGGGATCATTGAAAATCTGCGCCGCGCTGCCTGCCTCGACAATCCGGCCTGCGTACATGACAGCCACTTTATCGGCCATTTCGGCGACCACGCCCAGATCATGGGTGATCATGATCAGGGCCGCATCGCTTTCCTTTGACAGGGTGGACATCAGATCAAGGATCTGCGCCTGAATGGTCACATCAAGGGCGGTTGTCGGCTCATCCGCGATCAACAGCGATGGATCATTGGCAAGTGCCATGGCGATCATCACGCGCTGGCGCATACCCCCCGAAAGTTGGTGCGGATATTCATTCAAACGCTTTTCGGCGGCAGGAATGCGGACGCGTTCCAGCATCTCAATGGCGCGTGCACGGGTGGCATCTGCGCCAAGGCGTTGATGCGCGCGCACAGCTTCGGCGATTTGATCGCCAATCTTAAGTGCGGGGTTCAGCGATGACATTGGTTCCTGAAAAATCATCGCCATCCGCCCGCCGCGCACCTGACGCAAGCGATTGCAGGACATTGCAAACAGATCCTCGCCCTGAAATAGCGCACGGCCGCCAGTGCGTATCAGCGGGGGGGTCGCAAGCAAACCCATCAGGGCCAGCGCTGTCAGGCTTTTACCACAGCCCGATTCACCAACAATGCACAGCGTCTCGCCAGGGCTAAGCGAAAATGAGACATTGTCGACAATCGGCTCTGAACCGCCAGCAATCTGGATTTCAAGGTTGTCGACCTCCAAAATCGGTGCACGGCCATTGCTCATGTGTCAGCCTCGCCCATGGAAACGCGCAAGTTGTCAGACAGGGCCTGCAGATGGGCACGCATTGCCTGAAACGCAGCCGCACCATCGCGCGCCTGAATGGCGTCGATGATCAGGTTGTGTTGGTGATCATAAAGCGCCTTCGTCTCGGACGACCGCGCGCGGTGGCGTTGTTTTTGCCAATCGGCACCCATGCGCACTTCGTCAAGAAGCGCAAAGGCGGTCAGCATCACGCGATTGCCTGCGATGCGCGCGATGGCGCGGTGCAAGGCACCATCCCACAGCTCTGCGGTATCGGCGTCAATGGGCTGCGAGGCGCGTTGCGCAAGTTGGCGCAGGCGCAGCACGTCCTCACCGGTGGCGCGCAATGCGCAAAGTTCGGCCAAGGCGGGTTCGATACAAAGCCGCGCCTCCATGACCACCAACGGATCGGCATCCGGCGCAATTTCTGCGGCCAAAGCGCCTGTGGGGTCCGGGGGTTGGCCGGCAAAGGTCCCTTTGCCCTGCTTGCGCCAGATCAGGCCTTCTGCTTCCAGCGTATCCAGAACACGGCGAATGGTGCGGCGACCACAACGGAACTCTGCGGAAAGCTCGCGCTCGGTGGGCAGACGACCGTCGGCAGGCAGCTTGCCCGCTTCGATCATCTGCCGGATCGCCGTGAGTGTTGCGTCGGTGCTTTCCGCGTTTTCCGGTGCGTAATTCAAATGCTATGCCACCCAGCCAGTCGAATCATTCATTCATTGGTCACGAACCAATATGACATTGGTTTGCACTTATGTGTCAAGCAACGGATCAAAGAAGATGAAAAAGGGCGGTATCAAAGCGGTGTTAAGCCAGCAGCAATAGTAGCGGGCACATCCCGTCACACAGCAACTATCGGCAACAGATCACATGTTAAAAAGACGCCAGCAGCGCCATCGCCTGATCCAGCGACATAGCGCGAAGCCCCCCCTGCCCCGGCACGTCATGCGCGCCAGCATAGACCAAAAGGCGCTCTGAAACGTCCAGTTCCTCAGACGCGATATGAAAGCCGCGGGTCACTTTGGGGCTGGTTGTGCGCTTAATCTCAATCGCCCAAAGCTTCTGATCCGGCAGCCTCAGGATCAAGTCAATTTCCGCACCCGCAGACGAGCAATAGAAACTTGCTTCTGTGCCGCGCGGGGCAGCAGCGATCAGGTTTTCGATGCAGAACCCTTCCCATGACCCACCAACAACGGGATGGCCCAACAGCGCCTCGGGTGTCTCTAACCCCAAAAGCGCATGGGCAAGTCCCGCATCACGGATATAAACCTTGGGCGATTTCACCAGACGCTTGCCCGCATTGGCGTGCCAAGGCGGAAGGCGGCGCACAAGCATAAGATCAACCAGCAAATCAAGGTAACGTGCAACACTTTGCCCCGATACCCCAAGGCCTGCCGCAATTTTGGCAGCATTCAGTAAACCGCCCTGCTCATGGGCAAGCATCGTCCAGAAGCGACGCAGGGTTTCTGAGGGAATGCGTAAACCAAAGGATGGAATGTCCCGCTCAAGATAGGTGCGGATAAAGTCCTCGCGCCAGGTCAGGCTTGCCCGGTCTGATCCGGCAAGGAAACTGTCCGGGAACCCGCCGCGCAGCCAAAGCTGCGTCAGGGCCCCCTGCCCCACCTCATCCAGCGTAAAGGGCGTTAATTCATGATAACTCACCCGACCTGCGAGCGACTCAGCGCTTTGCTGCAAAAGCGTGTTGGACGCCGATCCCAACAACAAGAATTGACCCGTCCGGTGGCCGGCCCTGCGACGACGATCAATCTGGCCGCGCAAAGCACCGAAAAGTCCGGGCATCAATTGAACTTCGTCAATCACGACCAGCTTTCCGATCTGCTCATCCAGATACAAATCAGGCTCATCAAGAATTTGGCGATCAGCCAAACGCTCCATATCAAGATAGACGGCATTGCGCGTATCAGCGATATCTTGGGCCAAGGTGGTCTTGCCAACCTGTCGTGGTCCAAGCAGGACAACACCAGCTTGGTGATCAAGGGCATGCCCTAAGCGGGTCAGGTGGTTTCGCAAAATCATACCTAGCATATATTCCACACGACGGAAGATTTGCAAGGTAATATAGCATGCCTCAGTTAGAAAATGCGATCAAATTACAGCGGGTTTCGCTCTGCAAACTTCTTGAAAAACGCCAAAAATGCCTTGTTAGGGTCTGTTGCAGGCTCTTTTCCAGACGCCCAACTGCGCCATTCGCCCTCAACAAAGTATATATCATACCCCGGAAAGCGCAGCTTTGCAGTCTCATAGGTTTCAGTGCGCAAGGCCTCCCCTGCCCTATTAAGCCACGCAGGGCGCGGCTTCAGGTCCTGTGCAACCTGTTCTGCCCGCCCGTCTATGCGCGCTTTACGGCCAACCTTGGAAAACTCCAGTTCCCGGTCTGCCGCAGACCGCCCCAGCGCATCCTTTTGTGACCATGCCATCGTGACACCAGCAACCCTGCGGCCCTCCTTGTAGGGCGTCATCGTGACGATATAATCGGACAGCGCGTTCACCTCTTCCAAGGCCGGTGTCAAAGCCCGCAAATTCAGGTTCGACCACGTCGTCAACTTGCCCTTTGGCACGCCAAGGATACCGCGCAGTTCTTCCAGTGTGAAACGCTCGGACGATTTGAAACGCAGGTTCCCCCGCTTTTGCACCATCTCATACAGGGTCAGCGCATATTTTGAGGACAGGGCAAACATGACCTCTTTCTGAAGACGTGCGAAAACAGTGGAATCCTTGATGATCTTGCGCAGCCCGCGGGGGATCTCAAAATACAGGAGCCCATCAGACTGCGCGAGTTCGATATTCCCACCCAAAAGCTGCACCCGCTCAATCGCCGGTTCACCGTCCTTGATCACGGAAACCTTCACAATAGCGCGCATTAGTCTCTCAACAGACTCGCCAATCCGATCATTCGAATTATGACTGCCCCGCAGTGCCGCCTTTGACACATGATGCACCACAGGCTTATCAATCTCGTCCCAAGCATGTTCCAGCAGCAGATTATAAATCCGCCGATCATTCAGCGTCAGTGGGGTCACCTCAACCAAATCCACCAATTCGCCGGGCTTCACCAACGTCTCGGCGTTTGGTTTTGCATCCAAACTACTGTAAGATTTCGGGACCTGCTCTGCCATGCTATCGCTTACGCGTTAAACTTACGTTTGATTTTTTTCAAACGTAAGAGATAAGCAACCCGTCGTCAATTGCGCGGTAACAAGGCACCCAATTTGTAAGGTTTAAACGGCAGGCCCAAAGCGCCCGCGACTCGCAAGCGAATCAAAACAAAGAAGAATTTAGACCCTAAATATAGCCCTTCCAATTTGTAAGGCTAACCCACCCAATCCGTAAGGTTTCACATCCCGATCCGTAAGACTTAACACCCAAAACGTAAGAGTAACGGCTAAAAACATATAAATTTCTTAGACTTATCTACACCGAACATAAGAACACTTGAATCAGAACCTATGGTTTCTTTTTGGATTTTATTGGTTTTTGGGCACTCTGCCCCATCGTAACGCCCAAACCCAAGCATTCTTCGCTTAGAAAATACTCTGTTTTGAAAAGACTGGTCAAAGACGACGACTTCTGCTTTTTTGCGCTGAAGAGCCAAAAAATCAAAAATCAGAGGCACAATGTCAAATCCAATTCTTTCCCCCGTCACACTGGACGAACTTGATCTGCTATCGAATCGTGCCAGCACGGTCATAGACCGATTACGCGACCGTGTCTTTGCACCCGGTGCCGCCAAAGGCCTTAACCTGCGTTTTAATGTGCGCACGGCTGCACAGATGGTTGGGCGATCAGATACGCTGATCCGGGAGGCCGAGAACGAAGGCCGCCTACCCCCGCCTGAAAAAGACTCTCACACAGGGCGGCGCACGGGGTATTCCCTTCATGACGTGAACAACATGCGCCAGGTTTTCGGTACCCTGCCCCACCGCGATGAAAGCGATGAGGCGCTGGTTCTTGCGGTGCAGAACTTCAAAGGCGGTGTTGGCAAATCGACCCTTGTGACCCACATCGGGCAGTACCTCGCGCTTCAGGGGTATCGTGTCTGCATCGTTGATTGCGACAGTCAGGCATCGACCACGTCGATCTTTGGCCTCAACCCGGATGTTGATATCGACGAAGAGGAGGAAACCCTCTACCCGTTTTTCCGCCACGGAGGGCCGCAAGACCTGCGTTATGCACTGCGGGCTACCTACTGGCCCGGAATCGCGCTCATAGCGGCTAATTTGGGGCTCTACGACGCTGAATATGAACTGGCCGGGCGCATGGCACGGGAAAGCAGCTTTGTCATTGACCGGTTGCGCGAAGGGATCAATTCGATCCGCGATCATTTCGACATCATTCTGCTTGATCCGCCACCGGCGCTTGGGATGATCTCACTTTCGGTCTTGCGTGCAGCAGATGCAATCCTTGTGCCAACGCCGCCAAACAATGTGGACTTTGGATCAACGGTGCACTTCCTGAAAATGATGCATTCAACCTTGTCTGAACTTGAACAAATCGGGGGTTCGCACGATTACAAATTCGTTAAGGTTGTCGCGACAAAGATGAATGACAATAAATCGGCGCATGTGGCGATCAAGCGGATGATGGATGCGGTCTTTTCGGGCGACATGTTGGGATCAGTTCTGAAAGATTCAGCCGAGATCGACAATGCAACTGCAAACCTGCAGACCGTTTATGAAATCACCGGGCCGGGGGCCCGGACCGAAACCCACAAGCGCTGTCGCGCCTACCTTGATGCGATCGGGCGCGATGTTGAAATACTCATGCGGAAAACCTGGCCCAGCCAGCGTGACGCACTGGGGCGAGAGGGCCTGTTATGACCAAAAAGCACGACGAAATATTTGACGCAGTACTCAGCGGGATCGGCCCAGATACACGCGGCGAAAAGAAGGATCGCGGGGCAGGGCGCTTCCTCAAGCGTGGAAATGCCATCGGTGACAAACTGAACGGTGAGCGGGACGAAAAAACACTGATGTGGGTGGACCCTGCACGGTGTCGGATGTGGGACCGCCACAATCGCAACTACGCGCTTTTGAACGAAGACAATTGTGCCGATCTGATCGAAGGGATCCAGCAGCAAGGCCAACAGGAATTCCCGGCAATTGTGCGTCGCGTGACGGATGAAGAGGGGATCGATTTCGAAGTTATCTGCGGCGCACGTCGGCATTTTGCCATCTCATGGCTGCGGGCAAATAACTTCCCGCAGTTTAAATATCTGGTAGAGGCGCGCGACCTTTCTGATGAAGAAGCGTTCCGCCTTGCGGATGTCGAAAACCGCGACCGTTCAGACATCTCTGATTACGAACGCGCCTGTGATTATGCGAACGCGATCAAGCTTTACTATGACGGCAAACAAAAAACGATGGCCGCGCGCTTGAAAGTCTCAGAAGGGTGGCTGTCACGGTACCTTTATTTATCAAAACTTCCGACCGAGATTGTAGAAGCCTTTCCAACCCCCAATGATCTGAAAGAGTTGCATGCGCGGTCCTTGAAGCCGGTTCTGCTAAAACCCAAGTCCCGCGATGCGGTCATCGAACGCGCAGGATGGCTGCGCGATATGCGCATGGCCACGGGGTTGAAAGCAGGTGAGCCATGGTCAGAGGCGTCGAAGGTTCTTGCCGAACTCAAGCGGGCAGGGCAGGGGACCCCGGCAAAGCGCAAGGGGGTTGCAAAACCAACGCACATTTACCGGCAGGGCAAGTCAGAGTATGGGATCGTTCGCATCGACAAGGGGCGCACGATCACGCTAGAGGTGCAAAAGGACATGCCCCAAGATCAGCTCAAAGCGATGCTGGATAAATTCATCTTTGACAGGTCAGAGAATTGCTAAGTTGCCAATTGGCAAGAAGGGGTATTTTTTAATCTAAATCAATAACTTACGATATTTCTTCTTGCTGAAAACTGGGGGCTAAAGGCACATTGTAAAGAATCGCCGCGCTGACCTGTTTCATGATAGCGTCAGTAAGCAGCGTTTCAATTCGGTTGTATAAGGTGCCGAATTTCGCCCCCACTCATCGGTTGCCCTGCCTGGTGATTGCCTCTTAGGCTGCGTTTCAAGCCATCTCTGGCATGCGGACAAGCTCTTTGGGCATGCGCACCAATTGAATTGGACATGTCATGACGTCGCTCGAAATTTCATGTGCAGCAAGGACGGGTACGTGAATATTGTTTGCTGCAAGGAAATTGCGTAGGCGCCGCCGAATGTCTGTAGATGTGACAATGGCAAGCTGCTTGCGCCGGTGTTCTTCGATGGTGGTCAGGGATCTGAATGCCTCAATGATCGCATCAACCTGATCAGAGTCGAACATCAACCCATCCACAGATGCCAAATGCCCGGTCTTTTTTGCGTCAGCGACAGATTTGCGGGCCAAAGCTTCAAGTTCAGGGTCAATCATAGCGACCCCAAGGACATTCTCGGGTCCTGAAATCAAATGACACAGCTGACGCTTCAAAGACCCGCGCAGACACTCGGAAATCAGAACCGGACCACCGCCCGGATTGGTTTGCGTCCAATGCACCAAGGCATCTAGCACCAGACGGGCAGGGCGTAGCGGGACGCCGTCTTCGATAAGAAAGCGCAGCGTTTGCATCAAGCCGGAATTGGGCAGTGCCGATTTAACAAGTTGAACGCCATCAGGGTCAATCTCGATCAGTGTATTCTCAAAGACTTCGTATTCATCTTTAGAGAAAAGCAGCCCAAGGTTTTGTTCGTAAATTCTAAAAACCAGTTTGGACATTGCAATCTCAACGGATGCTGGTTCGAGCTTTAATTCATTCAAGGCCGCGCGGTATTGCGCAGGCACCCAGACACCTACCGTATCAAGCCAATTGACCTTTTTCGCTTGGTCTTCGGGACAGCCAATAAGTTTAAGATAATCTTTCCCTTCCTCCATCAGCGCAGCGCCAGGCGGGATTGTATCTTGGAAGATTGGAACTTCATCCAGTTCAAGGATCAGTTCATGGATGTCGACCACATCTCTGACTTCGACGCGCGGCGCGGGAAAGGTAATGCCGCGTGCATAGGCCAGTTGTCCGAATGAATTTTCGATAGATTTGCGTAAATCGTCGAGGTTGATATGCGCGGCGATTCCGCTGCCAACAAAGACCTTGAACCGGTCAGACGTTTTCTGGTTTTCAATGGTGCCGTCTTTGACGTCTTCATCAGCTTGTGCGGCGTCTTCAAGGTCGTCAGCCTCTGCCTGGATGGCGATGGCAAGTCTGCGACTGAAGAACCAACTCAGCATCAAAAGGGCTGCGACACCGGCAAATACGAACGTCGGAAATCCGGGGATAAACCCCATAAGTAAGACTACACCAGCAGATACGCTTGGGACGCGGATATCAGAGAGAAGTTCTTTGATGATGTCTGACCCAAGGTCTTTGTTTTCATCATTTGTCGCGCGGGTGACGATGATACCTGCGCACAAAGACATCATCAGCGCAGGGATTTGGGCGACCAAACCGTCACCGATGGTCAACAACGAGAAGACCGCGACGGATTCGCTAAGGCTGAAACCCATCATTGTTGTACCGACGATCAACCCACCGACAAGATTGATCACGATGATGATCAAACCCGCGATCGCATCGCCTTTTACAAATTTCATGGCACCATCCATGGCACCGAAAAACTGGCTGTCACGATCCAGCTTTTTGCGGACCAGCGCACCTTCATCGGCAGTCAACGTGCCTGCGCGAATGTCGGCGTCAATGCTCATTTGTTTGCCGGGCAAAGCGTCCAAGGCAAATCGGGCGCCGACTTCAGCGACGCGTTCGGCACCTTTGGTCACAACCAAAAACTGTACGACCGTAATGATCAAAAAGATCACCAGACCCACAGCAACGATGCCACCAACGACAAAATCACCGAAGGTTTCGATGATTTGGCCTGCGTCAGCTTCGGTCAGAATGAGGCGTGTTGTTCCTATCGAAAGCGCCAAACGAAAGGCTGTGCCAATCAGAATGACGGTTGGAAAAGTCGAGAAATCTGAAGGTGATTTAAGATAAATTGCCACAATCATGAGCACGACAGCCAAGCTGAGGTTTGCGGCCAAAAGGACATCGATCAATTGTTGGGAGAGTGGGACGATCATCAGCGTCAGAATCGACACTAATGTTAAGACAATCAGTAAATCTTTCCGCAATAAATTCATTGCACGCACCTATCCCACAGAAGAGGAGAACAGGGCACTGATCGCGCCCTGTTCCTTTTTTTCGTAAAGGCTTAGCCTCTACCAGCGTTCTGGTTGTCAGTTTTGAAAGGCTCGGTGGCCTCTTTAAAGCTGACCTGCTTTTCCATCATCGCAATGTAGAGCGCTTGAAAACGCCCTTCCAGAGCTGCCTGGTTTGCGTCAGATGCTTGAAGATCGCCTGGAGCGGCTTCTGGTGCTACACTTTCTGGCATAGTTTTTAGTCCTTCTCGTTAGAGTTGTTTTGCGCAGACCGCGCAGAGTTTTGGCCGGAACTGGCCGACGTAGACGCGGATGCATCCGCTTCTCCCCCATCAGTCATTTCGACCGATGTGGTAACTTGTTGTCTTGCTCTGTCTTGAGCGTAGACTTGTCTTTCGCGTGAATTCTGAAAGTCAAAAATGTCGATGGCTCGGTCGTTGTCGCCCTCGATGATTTGCGTATCAAACTCTTCAGTTCGCGTTGTGGTTGTGTCCATGCCGTCTGATTCAGCGGTAACAGTTGTGCGAATAGTTGTGAGTCGCGCTGATGGCTGCCCGTTAACAGTTTGGTCCATCGACGCATCACCGCCGGATGTTTGTTCGAGCAGTGTTTGAAATCTTTGTGCGTCTGCACGGTCAATGGAAAAATCCTGTCCATTGAGGTTTCTGATGATATTCGAAGAATTGTTCATCTCACATTCCTTTAAAATTATTTGCCATATGTTTTTCGACTTGCGTCATGGCAAAACGATTTGCGTTACGACAGTTCCGCGCCTTTCAATAATCATTGGTTTTGTTTCGGCGGTTCTGTCTGGTAGATTCTCGATCACAGCTTCGGCAAACGCCAAGTAACGCGGCGGTCCTGACAAGGTCAGAGCCTTGCCTTCAGCTGTGGCTTCAACCGGATAACTCGCTAGTCTAAGGCCCGTATTTTCAAGGGCTTGTAGTGCAAATGCAGCATCCATATTCCCCAGACGGGTCATGCGCGTAATCGATTCGGCACGCGCTGAGACGTAATAGGTTTCGTTAAACTTAAACCAATCCAGTTCATGATCCTGCGCTACGCGGAACAATATTTCATCGACATTTCCATCTAGAAATGTGCGGGTCATATTCGTGTTTACAGCATCGGACACATTTATCCGCACACCAGTATCGCGCGCTAAGGTTTCAAAAAACCGGTCCAAAGACTGGGACACGATAAGATATTCAAAGCGGCCTTGATCGGTCGTAGCGGTAGTTTCAGCGCGCAGTGCCGAAGCCTGCGTCACACCTGCTGCGAGGGCAATGCAAAGCGATATACTTGCAAAAGAATCATTCACGCTAAATGAAAGTTTCATAAGCTCCCCTCCCCAAGAACTGCATTAACTTCTCATTAACGGTGCCTCATAATTAAGCAGGGGGGCTACTCAGTGTTGTGAAATTTTTTTGGTTGAGGGTACGTAGTTTAATGCGGGGTACGCTTGATTTTACGTAGCTTGCTGCCCTGCGGTGCGTTCGTTTTGCTGCAACTATATTAAGTGGAACATTCGCAAGAAAAAGAGTCGCTTGCGAATTGGACCACAGTAGGGGGGAGGGAATTTATCATGCCTGATTCAGTTGCAGGAGTAGGCCGCGGAACAATTTTGCCTGAGGATGGGGGTTCGGAAATAAATTCTGAAGCCGAATTTGAGAAGGCCGCTGAAGAGCTGATTTTTACCTTGATCATGGTTGATATGGTTTTGGAATTCGTCTCTGACAACGAATAAAGATATGTCGCTAGTTTAAACCAAGGGGGGGGTTGAAATGACGGATCACGTTGCAGGTGTGGCAGGTGTAGGTGGCGCGCAAGAAAAGCCGCTTAGCGCCCATGAGCTAGCCGCACAAACAATTGATGAGAATATTCGCGCCGAAAATCTGTCATCTTTGGCAGAGCAGGCTTTATCACAAGCTGTATCGCGTCCGAATGCGGCAACGCCAATGGACGCGGCGCGCAACGAGTTGTTGGGTCCCGCATCTGGCGAGTTTGCCGATTTGAAGGCGGGTCTGGTTTCCGAGGTTGAGCGCCCCGGCGTTGCGCAGGACGTTGATCCAGACGCGTCCAGCGAACTGCAACAGACGACTGAAGACAGAGTCCAGTCTTTGTACTATGATCTTACCAACTATCAGATTGCTTGGAAAATCGCGCAGCGTATGCAGCAAGATATCACGCAACTGATGCGCGGTTGACGGGTAGGGGGCGCAGGCCATGGTAGGCATTACAGAAGCGCATCGCGGTCTTGTGGTCAGCAAAATGCGGGCTGTTCAAACACGAATCGTGCCTGAATTTGCCCCGCCGGTCGTGCATCTTGAAATGGCCAATGGGCTTCAAAAGGGGCTTAAGCGCGATATTGAGCAAGATACCCTGTGCATTGGCAGTGGCCTTGGTGATGATGTTATTTTGCTGGATGACGGTATTCTTGAGAATCATGTAAAATTGTCGTTTGGCAGTTCGGTTTTTGGCGATATTGTTATTGGCCATGCTGAAGCTGACGGTGTGACGATTGGTGATGAGACACTTATGGCCGGTCAAACGTCGGTGTCACATCAGTTGCCCACACAGCTGACCATCGGCAGTGCGTCGATTGACCTTTGGACCAAGGCGCCTGCGTCCCAAAGCAGCCTGAAGAAGGCTACCCAGTTTGTGCGGGATCGTTGGTGGTTGAAATGGCCTTTGCTGGCCTTTGCCTCCTTTGTTTTCCTGGCAATTCCGCAAAGTTTTTCAGGGCAAAACAGGCTGACCGTCGCAAGCGCTGTTCCCGGCGTCAACATTGTGCGTGCTGTTCCGGTCGTGGGCCAGCCTGCCGAAGTTGCACCGGTTGTTGTGCCGCCCGTTGATCCCAGCGTGGTTGTCGCGCGTTTGCAGGACCGTCTGAGCGAAAGCGGACTGAAGCCTTTTCTGACGGTCGACCTTGCGGATGATGGATCGGTGCATGTTCATGGCGCGCTGCCCCAGAACTTGATGTCGAACTGGCGCGCGACACAGCTTTGGTATGATGCGCAGAACTTGGCTCCGACACTTGTGCACCATGTTGATGTGTCACCCGTCTTGTCAGAGTTTCCATCAATCGCTTCCGTCAAACTGGGTGCGGACCCAGAGCTGACATTTACGAATGGACAGCGCGTCAAGATTGGCGATACGGTTCAAGACAGTTGGGTCATTGTCGGAATCGACAAGACGGGAATTATGCTGGAACGCGGATCAGAGATGATCCCGTTGCGCTTTTAGGAGGTTTTATGGCATCGCGAATAGAAGCTGATCTTGACCGGTTAGAGACAGAACCAAACCGGATTGATCGCCATACCCAGAATCCAAGTCGGCGCAATATTGCGCGCGAGATGCCGCCTGAAACAGACGTGGCCGTTCCGCTTGATCTGATTGCCCCCGAAAATCTGTTGACGATGATGACGGTGGTCCGCCAGCCGCCGGAACTGCAACTTAAGTTCGCGACCTCGGTCCATACCGCTACTGTTGAAAGCACTGAGTCTGCTGACTTGAGTGGTCTTGGTCAGATGGCGACGCCTGATCTGGGGTATCATTTGGCGTCCTTTTTGGTGCGCCGCGAGGGTGAGATTGCAAAAAGCAATGACCCATATGTCAAAGGCGGTTTCGCCGAGCTAGAGCTGAGCGCCCGCATGCTGGAACATCTTATGATCAAACGTACATCGGGGATGTCTAACTAAATGCTCAACACAGGCCTGGAAGATACGAAAGAACAACGCCTGAAAGATACCGAGCTGGTTAACAAACTGGCTGCGGCGCATTACCATTTTTCAAATGACCGCACAGCCTTGCTGCTTGCAAAATTGTCGTTGTTTCTTGTGCCTTCCGATGTCACGGCGTTGCGGCTTTTGGCTAATGTTGAATACCGTCTGGGCCGTTTTAAGGAAGCTTTTGAGTGTATCATGCAGCTTGATGAAATCACCGGCGGCGACCTTGATTCTGAATTGCTGCGCAAAAAGGCCGTGTGCCTTGGCAAGTTAGGCCAAGTTGATGCAGGCCGGGCGGCGATTATCCAATAAGTATAATTTGTAGCGATTCTTGATCGCATAGCGGCGTTTACGCACGCTACACTTCAGCCGTGTCAGCAATGCCGAACTTAAACTCAGTAAATACGTAATTTGGTAGGTGCTCACCGAAATGGCGCATCTCTAGAATTCGGGCATTTTTGAGGCAACTCAGACCCGAATTGGAGATAGCATGCTTGAAGGTGTAACACAGGTTGATCGTAACTCAGCTTCGGATGCTCCGGTTGAAGAGGGTGGCGCGACACGGTTTCGGGCCGCACTCGCTGCTGAAACCTCAGGCGCGAGTGCAAAGACAGCGGGCACAAAAGCTGAACGCGACAAGCAGGGGACTGAAGGCGCGACAGCTGCAAGAACCGCCGTGAATGACGCCATCGCCGGTAAAGTTGATCCGCCAACCGGTATTAATTACAAGGCTATGACTGCAGAGGAATTGGCTGGGATCGCTGTCTTTGCAGCAGCACGTATCGGGATCAATTCAGTCGTAGGCGGGAACGCTGCGCTGGTAGAAAGCGCTCAGGCTGCGCTGGCCGGTGTCTATGGGTTTATGAAAAAGTCGAACCCCGGCACGCACAATGATTTTCATGTGGCAGTCCGCACAATTGCCAACGAACAGGCACATCTGGTTACTGGCGCGTCACAGTATGACGATGTTGCGCACCTTGACGCGCAGTTGCTGGTGGAAGGCGCCGATCTTGGGATTTTCAAGGGCTTTAAGCGCAGCACGGGGTCCAACTATCAGATTATTGAATCAACCGGCACTGCCTATCTCGCTTTAGACAAATCGACGGATCAGTATGCTGTTTTTGAAGCCGGAGGCCGCGCATGGGTTCATTTGGATCATGGGCAAACGGCGTCTGAATTTAGAACCAACGGTTTTGCCCCGACAGAGGCGATTGCCGTGGATGGCGGTTTTCAGGTGCTTTGGGAAAACCCCCAAAAAGATAAGCTTCTTGTTTGGGATGTGGGTCCGGGCGGTGAACTGGTCAACGACGGTGATACCCCATTCTTTCGGGACGTGACGCAAAAGCAAGCGAACGATTTTGGCGGTAATGATAAAAGCGTCATTAAAAACATCGAAACCAAAGGGTCAGCGCAACTGGCATTGGACGAGACTGGAGATCGCTATGTTGTGCGCAAGGCGGGTTCATCCAAGTGGATCATGATAGGGCTTGATCAACGTACTGCAGCTTCTTTCCGCGGCACCGGGTGGGAAGCCACAAACGCCGTCGCAAGTGGTGGTGGTTTCAAGGTGCTTTGGGAAAATGAGAATTCCGGTAAATTTCTGGAATGGGATATCAGTTCGACGGGCCACCTCAAAGATTTCAAAACAATAAATGCAACCCAAGCTGTCGCCTTTAGAACGGGCGACGGTGTCGCGCCCCCAAAACCGAAATCAATACCCGATCAGGACCAACCCTCAGACGAGCGGGACCCTATCGAACAAGCTGGCACCGCGCATTTGTCGCGCAACACGACCAAAAATTTCTACTCGGTCCGCGAACCGGGTGGTGAGTGGGTACTGGCTGCCCCAACAGAATCCTCGGCCTCAAAGCTGGAAGGCAATGGCTGGCTTGCGGTCAGTGCTGAGCGGAATGGCAATAAAGGCTTTTTGGTGACGTTCAGGCACGAAGATGGCCGAGAGAACACATGGACCCTTGAGAAGAGTGGTAAGTTCGTCACGCGCGCCGCGACCAAGGATTCAACGGCTGATATCGCCGCCGCCGAAGCGGCTGAACTTATGGCTATTGAAGCCGCTAATGCAGAAGCCGCTAACGCAGCAGCCGCTGCCGAAGAGGCAGCAGCAGCAGCCGAAGCCGCATCTGCCACCATAGACGAACCGTCAGATAAGCGGGACCCTATCGAACA